>NZ_JCBATA010000099.1:0-18928 GCF_059816245.1 Frankia sp. RB5 | reverse complement strand
AGGAACCACTGACGGGCGGTCGAGTACCCGACCCCGTTCGCCGCAGCCCACTCCTTGAGATTCACCCCACCATTATACAGCGCTCACTGGCGCTAACCGGCGGCCAGTCGGCAGCAGAATTCAACCCTCTCCACGTAAGCGCCCGCCGGGGGGCACGGCCGGCGGGTCCGCGTTCCCGGTTCACCGACCACCCGTCATGCATTAGGTTTTCCTTACCTAACCATGCCGTTCGGGAGGTTGATCGATGGCAACCCTGCGAGAGGCGATTCGCACCGTCAGCGCCGACCGCTCCACCCGCACGATCCAGACCATGATCCAGATCGAGTCGGTGGCCACGGTCTCGCCGTCCTTTCGCCGGGTGACAGCGGTCGGCGACGGACTGGCCGCCTACACCGACCCGATGCCGGCCGACGCGTTCCGGCTGTTCCCGGCGCCGGCGGGGCTGCCAGGAGACGGGTCCGGCGGTGCGGAAACGTCGAGGGCGTTCACCGTGCGCACCTTCGACCCGGCGGCGAACCGGCTGACCTTCGACGTCCACGTCCACGACGGCGGCCTCGCCGGGCGCTGGCTGGACGGCCTCGGCGGCGGCGAGTCCGTGCGGATCATCGGCATGCGCGTCGAGTTCGTCCCCGGCGCGGATGGAGACGGGACGGCGCACCTAAACGGGGACGCGGGTGTAGGGGACGCGGATGTCGGGGACGCGGGTGTAGGGGACGCGGATGTCGGGGACGCGGGTGTCGGGGACGCGGGTGTCGGAGCCAGCGAGGGCCAGCGCGCGGCGGGTGCGGGCCGCAGCGGGGGCGGCACTGACGGCGAGACCGGGCCGTTGATCCTCGCCGCCGATCTCAGCGGGCTGCCCGCCGTCGCGGCGATCCTGGCCGCCCTGCCGTCCGCACGACCTGCCATCGCGGTGATCAGTGGCGCAGCCGCCGGTGACCGCCCGCTCCTGCCCGCCCGGCCAGGAGACGACGTGCGCTGGGTGCCCGCCGGCGGTCTGGTCGACGCGGTGCGCGCGCTGCCCCGGCCGGGAAACGCGGCGACGGCCTGGATCGGCGCGGAGGCGAGCGAGGTCCGGCAGATCCGCCGGGTGGTGCTCGGCGAGCTCGGGGTCCGCCGTCCGCAGCTACGCGCGGCCGCCTACTGGAAGCGCGGCGCCAGCTTCGACGAGATGGACGCCGACACCACCCGCCGCTACACCGAGGCGGTCGCCGCGGGCCGGGACATCACCGATCCGGCCGTCCTGGAGGACCTGGGCCTTGGCTGAGGAGGGGCCTTCCGCCCCTGCCGTCGCCGGATGAAAACCCACACCTCCGCCACAGCCACCCAGCCGTGAACCTGGCATCCCCCAGCATTCCGAACAGGGCGGTTTACTGCCGATCCACGTCCAGCCTGTTTCCCGATTCTGACGGCGACCACACGCCCTCGCGACATATCCGTGTCAACCTTGCCGACCGGTATTGTGGAGTTATCCTTTCTCGGATGGAGTAGCCGCCCGGCCCGGAGGAGCCGCCATGACCGCCGTCCGTACCGCGTCCTACGAGATCCGTCCGGCCAGTCCGGTCCTCGGCGCCGAGATCGTCGGCGTCGACCTCACGACCGAGGTCGACGACGCCACGAGGGAAGCCCTGCGCGCGGACTTCTGGAAGCACAAGGTTCTGGTGTTCCGCGGCCAGCATCTTTCCCCGGACGCGCACGTGCGCGCCGTCCGGATTTTCGACGAGCCGTTCGACCATCCGCGGTGGCTGCACCGCCACGCGGACAACCGCCTCGTCTACACCTTCGACCTGGAGAAGGCCGGCGCGGCCTCGGCATGGCACGTCGGCGGCACGTGGCGCACCCCGCCGTTCGCCCTTGAATCCCTGACCTACCAGGTGGTTCCCCAGGTGGGTGGCCACACCCTGTGGGCCGACCTGCAGGCCGCCTACGACAGCCTGTCCGAGCCCTTCAGGACGCTGCTGGAATCGGTCAGCGCCGTCTACAGCGCCTACCCGGGAGACGGGACCTACGACCGGCCGCCGGTGACCGAGACCGTCGAGCATCCGGTCGTGCGCACCCACCGGCACACCGGTCGCAAGGGCCTGTTGCTCAGTTCCAGCGCGCTGCGCCTGACCGGCGTCGGCAAGGCCGAGGGCGAGGCCCTGCTGCCGTTCCTGCTGGCGCACGCCTCCTCGCCCAATCACACGGTGAGCTTCGGCTGGGCGCCGGGCGACTTCGTGATCTGGGACAACCAGGCCGCCTGGCACTACGCGGTGAACGACTACGACGGACCGCGCGTCTACCGCAAGGTCATCGGCGGCTGACCCTGAGTTCAGGACAGGCACTGAGACATTCGCATTCGTGCACCCGCGGCGAGACGGCCATGGGTGCACGACCAAGGAGGACAACGGCTGTGTCCCGGACGGCGAGCACCCTCTATGCCAGCCCCACCGACGTCGCCACGTACGGCGAGTACACGATCAGGCAGGACCCCGCGGACCCGCGGCCGCTGTACCGGTTCGCCGGGCGGCTCACCGCGGACGGATCGAGCGGCTACCGGGCCGAGCCGGGGCGGTACCACCTGTACTCCGGCTGGTTCTGCCCCTGGGCTCAGCGGGTCACCCTGCAGCTCGCGCTGCACGGGCTGGACGACGTGATCAGCGTGTCCTACGTCGACAACAGCCGGGACGCCCGCGGCTGGGCGTTCCGCGAGACCAACGGCCCGGACCCGGTGAACGGCTTCCTCCTGCTGCGCGACGCCTACGAGGCCACCGAGCCCGGATTCGACGGCCACGTGTCGGTGCCGACGCTGTGGGACCGCGAGACCCGCCGGGTCGTGAGCAACGACTTCGTCACCCTCGGCATCGACATCGCCACCCAGTTCGGTGCCTGGTCGACCGGCGCCGACACCTATCCCGAGCACCTGCGCGTCGAGATCGCCGAGCTCGACGCCTGGATCGGCCCGGCGATCAACCGCGGCGCCCACCGGGCCACCCGTGACGACGCGGCCCGCGCGGCGCTGCTCGACGCGTTCGCCCGGCTCGACACCCGCCTCGCCGACGCCCACCACCTGGTCGGCGGCCAGCTCACCGAGGCGGACCTGCGCCTGTGGGTCTCTCTGGTCCGCTACCGCGGCCGCGCACACGACCTGGACCGTCTTCCGCCTCTGTCCGACTACCCGAACCTGTGGGCCTACGCCCGCCGCCTCTACCAACTGCCCGCATTCCAGGCGACGACCGACGTCCGCACCTTCGCCGACGCGGCCGCCCTGCTTCCCGGCTGGAACACCCCGCCGGCCGCGTAGCCCGGGGGACGAGGGCGAGGGCGAGGGCGAGCACGTCCGCGGGTCACCCGCCGGCGGATTTCACTCCTGGTGATGCCCACCGCTGCTACCGTCGTCGGCGTGCGGGCAGATGCCATTCCGGGCAGCGGCGGGCCGCCCCTGCTCGGGTACACGCTGCGCTATCTGCGCGACCCGGCGCCGCACTGGCGGCGGCGTTATGACCGGTACGGGCCGGTGTCCTGGGAGCGCACGTTCGGCCTTCGGGTGGTGACCCTGCTCGGCCCGGACGCCACCGGCGTGGCCC
Source organism: Frankia sp. RB5 (assembly GCF_059816245.1). Lineage (NCBI taxonomy): Bacteria > Bacillati > Actinomycetota > Actinomycetes > Frankiales > Frankiaceae > Frankia > Frankia sp. RB5. The sequence goes on along the minus strand of NZ_JCBATA010000099.1, from coordinate 15,365 downwards.
TGCGCAACCAGGACTCGGCCTTCGCCAATGGTCCGGGCCAGGAGCTGCTCGCCGGTCCCTTCTTCCGCCGCGGGCTGACGATGCTCGATTTCGACGAGCACCGCCATCATCGCCGCATCGTCGCCGCGGCCTTCACGCCGGAGCGCCTGCGCGGCTACCTGACCACCATGAATCCGGCCATCGCCCGCGGTCTCGCCGGCTGGCAGCCGGATCCGGCGTTCCGGGTCTATCCCGCCATGAAGAGGCTGACCCTTCAGATCGCCATCGAGATCTTCATGGGGGAACAGATCGGGCCGGCGGCCGATCGTTTCAACGGGGCGCTGTACGACTGCCTGCGCGCGGCGGCGTCGGTGGTGCGGGTGCCGGTCCCGGGGTTGCGCTGGTCGCGGGGACTCGCGGCCCGGCGGCGGTTGGAGGAGTTCCTGCGGCCGCTGGTGCCGGTGCGGCGGGCGGCGGACGGTCCCGACCTGTTCAGCCGCCTGTGCCACGCGCGCGACGAGGACGGCAACGCGCTCGACGACGAGGACGTCGTCAACCACATGATCCTCATGATGGCCGCGGCGCATGACACGTCGACGGGCACGATGACCAGCATGATGTACTTCCTGGCCCGGTATCCGGCGTGGCAGGACGCCTGCCGGCGGGAGTCGCGTGCACTCGGCGCGGACATGCTCGGCTACGGGGACCTCGGACGACTGACCGCGTTGGATCAGGTCATGCGGGAATCGCTGCGGCTCATCACCCCCGTGCCGATTCTCGTGCGCAAGGCGGCGCGTGACGTCGACGTGCTCGGCGTGCGCGTTCCCGCCGATTCTCTCGTCGCCGCCATCCCCGGTTTCACCCATCAGATGCGGGAGTACTGGCCGGACCCGGAGCGATTCGACCCCGAGCGGTTCGCCGCCCACCGCCGCGAGGACAAGATCCATCCCTACGCCTGGCAGCCGTTCGGCGGTGGCCCGCATACCTGCATCGGCCTGCATTTCGCCGGCCAGCAGATCAAGGCCGTCCTGCACCAGCTGCTCCTGCGCCGCCGCTGGAGCCTGCCCGACGGCTACCGCCTCTCCCTCGACCGGTTCCCGCTGCCCGTTCCCCGCGACGGTCTGCCCGTTCGTCTGGAACCGGCCGAAACGCCGAAGCGAACGTCACCGGAGCCGCCGGCCGGCCCGTGATCAGCGGGCGCGACGGACCTCCGATGGCCGGCCGTGCCGGCCGACGGACCTCCGAAGGCCGGCCGTGCCGGGATGCGCGGAAGCCGGTCACGACGGAGCCACCTCGACGACGACCTTTCCGCGGGCGAGTCCATCCCGCCGGACCATGCCGGCTCGTCGATCACACGTAGGGTGTGGCGCGGAGCCGATGTCGCGCGCGACCTGGTGAGTAGCGACCCCTGACTCGATCGAGGCGAGTGCGTCATCGGGGCCTGGCATCGCGTCGATCTCGGCAGCGAGGGCGCGGGCCGCGATGACGTAGCGAGGGTTCGTGAGCAGCGCGTTCACCGCTTCGCAGATCGCGGACGGGGTGGCCGCGGAACCTTCCAGCACGAGGGCGGCGCCGACCCCACCCACCGCTGCGGCGTTCGCGAACTGGTCGGCGGCCTGGGGCAGGACCAACTGCGGCAGGCCGTGGGCCAGCGCGCCGAGCAGGATCCCGGCGCCGCCCTGCGAGACGACGACGTCGCAGCGCGGCAGCAGCAGCGCGTGCGGCAGGTACCGCTCGACCAGGACATGCGGCGGCTGCGGCCCGAGGTGTTCGGGGTCCACGCCGGGTCCGACCGTGACGACCAGGTTGGCCGGCAGGTCACGCAGACCGGCGACGGCCGCGTCCAGCAGGCCTGGCCGGAGCTGGTGGAACACCGTGCCCAGGGTGAGGTGCACGGTTCGCTCATGCGGCAGCGCGTCGAGCGACGCGGGCAACCCCTCCCCCGCGGCGGGCTCGCCGAGCCCGGGGCGCAGCCGCCGCACCCCGCCCTCCGGGGGATCCTGCGGCGCCAGGCTGGGCGGGCAGATCGACAGGTACGGCGCGGCGCGGCGCATCTGCGCGAGCCCGGACACCTCCCACTGCCGCCCGAGCTCGTCGACGCTGGCGGCGAACATCGACCAGTCGCCGGCCGCGGCGATACCCAGCCCGTGGACGACGTGGCGCAGGCCGCCGCGGGCCGCGACGACGGCCCCGGCGAACTCGAGCTCCTCGGAGACGACGAGGTCGGGCCCCCAGGTGTCGACGAGGGGGAGCAGGTCGGCGGCGCGCTGGTGGGCGGTGTGCCAGAAGTAGGCCGGCGAGCTGGGCGTTCCCGCTTCGGCGCCGGTGGGCCCGACGGGCCAGGTGGCCAGGCCGCGGCGCGCCACCCGCGCCCCCAGGTCGGCGCCGGTGGCGACGGCGACCTCATGTCCGGCGCGCTGGGCGGCCAGTGCGAGTGGCAGCAGGGTGTTGACGTGACCGAACAACGGGCAGGCGGTGAACAGGATCCGCATCGACAGCTCCCCGGCGAGCGACGGACGACCGCCAGCGCGCAGCGCCGGAACGGTCAGCGACCCCGCCGTCGGGCGGGCATGCGCCGGTCAGACCGACCGACCACACCGCCGATGATGGTTCACCGAACAGGGGATCCAGCGCGCCCGCCGTCAGCCTGACTGTCTTCTGCCCGACGCCGCGGCGGCATGGGGAGCGGGGCGCCGCGGGCGATCCTGGTCAGGGCGCGCGAGGATCCGCGTGACCGCACCGGCATCCAACGCTCACGGGCGTATCCCCGCGGACGCCAGCAGCGTGCGGGTGTAGTCGTGGGCGGGGGCGGTGAGGACCTGCTCGGCCTCCCCCGCCTCGACGGTCCGCCCGTCCTTCATCACCAGGACGCGGTCACTGACGTGCCGAATCACTCCGAGATCGTGCGAGATGAACAGCACCGCGAGGCCGAACCCGGCCTGCAGATCGGCGAGCAGGTCGAGGATCTGGGCCTGGATGGACACGTCCAACGCCGAGACGGGTTCGTCGCAGACGAGCAGATCCGGCTCGGGGGCGATGGCCCGCGCGAGGGCGACCCGCTGCCGCTGGCCGCCGGACAGCTCCAGCGGGCGCCGGTCGAGCAGGCGCGCGCTGAGGCCCACGGTGTCGAGCAGGTCGACCACCCGGGCCCGCCGCGCAGGGCCACGCGGCACGCCGGCGACGGCGACGGCCTCCGCGACGAGCCGCTCCACCGTGAACCGCGGGTCGAACGACCCGAGCGGATCCTGGTAGACGGCCTGCACGCGGCGGCGGTGCGGGCGGCGGCTCTTCTCGGCGACGCCCTGGCCGTTCCACCGCTGGCCCGCGAACCAGACGGTGCCCTCGTCCGGCTCCAGGGCGCCGAGCACCATCCTGGCCGTCGTCGTCTTCCCCGATCCGGACTCGCCGACCAGGCCCAGGGTCCGGCCGGCGGGCAGCGCGAACGTGACGTCCCGCGCCGCCTCATGCCAGGTCCCGTCCGGCGCGCGGAAACGCTTGCCCAGCCCGTCGACGCGCAGGAGGACGTCGCTCTCGTCCCGGCCCGCGCGCGCGGGTTCCGCCGGCCCGGGACCCGCGAGGGCGCGCGGCGAGTCGCCACGGACCGTACCGCTGACGGCGACCGCTTCACTGATGGCGGCCGCTTCGCCAGCGGCGATGACATCGCTGCCGGCGGGACGGCGGGGCGCGGGCGGGAGCAGGACGAGCGGCGCGTCGGCGCTCACCGGATGCCAGCACGCCACCTGATGCCCGGGGCCCGCCTCGGCCAGGGCTGGCCGCAACGTGCGGCACCGGTCGTCGGCCAGCCGGCAGCGGGCGGCGTACGGACATCCAGGGCCGGCCAGGTCGAGGTCCGAGCCGGTCGCCGCGGTGGTGGACAGCCGCGTGCCGCGGGCGTGCAGCGACGGGACCGCGTCGATCAGCGCCCGGGTGTAGGGGTGGTGCGGCTCGTCGAGAACCTGGCCGGGCGTTCCCCGCTCGACGATGAGCCCGGCGTACATGACGGCGATCTCGTCGGCGAGGCGGGCGACCACGGCGAGATCGTGGCTGATCAGCAGGAGGGACGAGCCGGCGTCCGTCAGCCGTCCCAGCAGGTCCAGGACCTGGACCTGGACGGTGACGTCCAGCGCGGTCGTCGGCTCGTCGGCGATGAGCAGCCGTGGTCCGGCGGCGATCGCGGACGCGATCAGCGCGCGCTGGCGCAGACCGCCGGAGAGCTCGTGCGGACGCTGGCGGGCCCGCCGGTGCGGGTCGGGGATACCGACCTCGGCCAGCAGCGAGTGCACCCGCTCGTCGATCTGGGCGCGGGGGACCGTCCTATGCGTGCGCAGGGTCTCCGCGATCTCGGCACGGACGGTGCGCAGGGGGTCCAGCGAGACCAGCGCGTCCTGCAGGATCAGCGCGATGCGCCCGCCGCGCACCGCGCGCCACTGGGCCGGGCTCAGCGCCGTCAGGTCCTGACCGCCGAAGGACAGGTCCCGGGCGGTGACGTTCGCCCGGTCGCCGGCCAGGCCGATGATCGTCCTGGCGGTGACGCTCTTGCCCGAGCCGGACTCGCCGACGAGTGCCAGCGTCCGACCGGGGTCGATCGTGAACGACACGCCGCGCACGGCGTGCACCTGCCGGCCCCGCTGCCCGAAGGACACCTCCAGGCCGTCGACGACGAGCCGCTGGTCCTGGTCGGCGCCCGCATCAGGATGCGGGCGCGGGGCGGGTCGGGTCCGCCGGCCGTCGTCCTCGGTGGTGGTCATCGCCGCGTCCTCCCGGTGAAGGTGGCCTGCAGATGCCGGCCGACGACGTTGATGGCGACGACGGCGGTGGTGACGGCCAGGCCCGGGAACAGGCCGATCCACCAGGCACTCGAGAGGAAGTCGCGGCTCTCCGAGAGCATGGCTCCCCATTCCGGCGCGGGCGGTCTCGTCCCCAGTCCGAGGAAGCTCAGCGACGAGGCGTAGATCAGCGAGGTGCCGAAGCCGACCGTCGCGAGCACCAGCAGCGGGCCGAGCGCGTTCGGCAGGACGTGCCGGACCACCAGCACCCGGCGCCGAAGTCCCAGTCCCACCGCCGCCTCGACGTAGCCCGAGCGCCGCACGAGCATCACCTCCGCGCGGACCATCCGGGCGTACGGCGGGACGAACGCGACCCCGATCGCGACGAGGACGTTGACCGTGCCCGAGCCGAGGACCGCGATCACCACCAGCGCGACGAGCAGCGGCGGCAGTGCGAGCACCATGTCGGTCACCCGCATCAGGACCTGGTCGCCGACGCGGCCGCTGAACCCGGCGGCGAGACCGAGCAGCACGCCGCCGGCGACCGAGACGGCGGTCGCACCGCAGCCGAGCAGCAGGGACGGCCGGGCCCCGTAGGCGACCCGGCTGAACGTGTCGCGGCCGAGCTGGTCGGTGCCGAACAGGTGCTTCCAGCTCGGTCCCCGCAGCGCCTGGACCGGGTCGGTCCGCGTCGGCGAACCGGCGACCAGCCCGGGCGCGAGCACCACCACGACCGCCACGGCGAGCACCACCGCCGCCACCAGCACCGGGACCGGCACGTCGGCGAGACGGCGGCGGGCCCCGGCGGCCCGCACCGCCAGGACCCGCGGCGAGGCGTCGACGGTCCTCACACCGCCACCGCCTCGGCGCGCAGCCGGGGATCGACCACCACGGCGAGCAGGTCGACCAGCAGCGAGGTCACGACGAAGATCAGCCCGCACAGCAGCACGATCCCCATCACCACGGGCATGTCCTTGGTGCTCACCGCGAGCAGGATCAGCGCGCCGATCCCGGGCCGGCCGAACACCGTCTCGACCGCGACGACCCCGCCGACCAGCGTGCCGGTCAGCCAGCCGGCCAGGGTCAGCAACGGCACCGCCGCGTGCCGGAACGCGTGCCGGGTGGTCACCGCGAGCTGGCTGAGCCCCCGGGCGCGCGCGGTGGTCGCGAACGGCTGGCGCAGCGCCGTCTCCAGTCCCTCCCGCAGCACCTGGCCGAGTACTCCGGCCAGCGACAGCGCCAGCGCCAAGGCGGGCAACACCAGCGAGCGCAGGTCCTGTGCGCCTGCTACCGGGAAGACGTGGAGCTGGAAGGAGAAGGCGGTGAGCAGCAGCAGCCCGGTCCAGAACGCCGGCGTGGAGACGGCCACCAGTTCCCACGCCGAGGCGAGGGAACGCCACGCGGGCCGCCGGCCTGCCGTCGCCACCGCGGACACCGCCGCGATGACGAGGGCGAGACCCAGCGCGGCCGCGGCCAGCTGCAGCGTCGGCCACACCTGACCACCGATGAGCGCCGAGACCGGCTGATTCTGCTGATAGGACTCGCCCAGCCGGCCTCGCACCACATTCGAGAGGTACTGCGCGTACTGCACCACCAGGGGCCGGTCGAAACCGTAGTCGGACCTGATCTGCGCGCGTACCTCCGGAGAGGCCGCCGAGTTCGGGCCGAGCAGGATCGACACCTGGTCCCCGGGAATCAGGTGCAGCGCGCCGAAGGCGAGCGTCGCCGCGCCGACCATCACCACCACCGCGGCGAGAAGCCGCTTCGCCACGCCCGACAGCAGGCGCACGATCACTTCTTGTCCCGCCAGACGTCGTAGAACCGGGGCCAGGCGTTGGTGTCGAAGGTCAGGTCCCGCACATACGAGGCCGCACCGACGATGTAGCTCGGGGTGTACACCGGAATGACCGCCGCGCGCTCGATCACCCGCTGCTGGGTCTTCGCGTAGACGTCATTGCGAACCGACGTGTCGAACGTCCCCTCGCCGGTCACGGTCCACCGGTCGACGTCCGGGTCGTTGAAGTAGGACGCGTTCTGGCCGCCGTTGGCGGCGGTGCTCTTCGAGTGGAAGGCCAGGCGCAGCACGTCCGGCTCGAAGCGGGCCCAGCTCAGGTCGAGCAGGTCGTAGTCGCCGGAGTAGATCGCGTCGATGTAGGTACCGGCGTCCAGGCTCGGCCGCACGATCTCGACACCGATCTTGTGAAGGTCCTCCTGGATGGCCTGGCCCAGGATGTCGCGCTGCTCGCGCACCAGCGAGGGAACGATCGGCCAGCGCAGGCTGAGCCGCTTGCCGTCCTTCGTCCGGTAGCCGCCGGCGTCCCGGCCGGTCCAGCCCGCCTCGTCGAGCAGCCGGTTGGCCTTCGCCGCGTCATAGGGCCAGGTGCCGACCAGCGCCGGGTTGTAGGACGGCGTGAGCGCGCCGACGGGGCTCCAGGCCCGCTTGTACTGGCCGAAGTACACGGTCCGCACGTTCTGGTCGATGTTGATGCCCTGCTGCAGCGCCTTGCGGACCCGCTCGTCGGTCAGCGGCCCGCGGGTGGTGTTGGGGTAGATGTTGTAGTTGCCGCCGGACGCGTCCCGGCGCAGCACCTGCAGGGATCGGTTCGCCTCGACGGCCTTCACGTTCGCCGGCGGCAGCGAGCCGGCGACGTCGATCTGCCCGCTGTTGAGCGCGCCGACCCGCACCGAGTTCTCCCGCAGGAACCGGATGGTCAGCCGGTCGAGGTAGGCCGGGCCGGAGTGCCCGGCGCCCTTCGGCGCCCAGGCGTAGGCCGGGTTGCGGGTGAGCACGACGCTCTGGCCCTTGGTGTAGCTGCTGAACAGGAAGGGACCGGTCCCGACGTCCACCGGCCCGCCGGCGCTGAGCTTGCCGGCGTTCTCGGCGAGCGCCTTGGGCGAGTAGAAGCCCAGGTAGGCGGTGCTGGCCGCCTGCAGGAACGGCGCGAACGGCTGGGAGAAGCTGACCTTCACCGTGGTCGGGTCGATCACCTCGGTGCCCGTGTAGGGGCCCAGCAGGCTCGCCGCGAACTGGGACTTGGTCGTCTTGGCCACGACGTGCTCGAAGTTCAGCTTCACCGCCTCGGCGTCGAACGCGGTCCCGTCGCTGAACCGCACTCCCGTGCGCAGGTGGAAGGTGTAGCTCCTCAGGTCCGGCGCGGTCTCCCAGGACTCGGCCAGCCAGGGGTGGAACGCGCCCTTGGAGTCCTGGTAGACGAGCGAGTCGAACACGTTGCGCTGGATGAGCGCCGTGACGTCCTGCGGGCTCACGTGGATGTCGAAGTTGATCGGCTCGGTGTCGGTGGCGAAGGTCAGCGAGCCGCCGCTGACGGGGCGGCCGGAGGCCTGGCCCGCGGTCGAGCCGCCGCCGGAGGAGCCACACGCGGCGAACGCCGTCAGGGCGACGACGACGAGCAGCAGGAGTCGATGCCGGGTTCGGGTAAAGCGCATACAGCCACTCCAAAGGGCCGCGGGAGCAGAGGCGGAGAGCCGTCCGGTAAACCGCGAGGCGAAGTCGTGCAGACGACAGAAAATCAGGGGACAGCGGCGCGCAGGGTCAGGCGCAACCCCTGCCCGCGAGAGCCGGAGGACCGGGGCTTCCGAGAACCCGCCGGTACGGAATTCCGGCGGGAGAATGGACCGCGCCGATTAACGGGAGGCGGTCAGCGAGTACACCCCGCACAGGGCCCGACGACCAGCTCGGTGCGGTGGACCGGGGCGGGAAATACTCTTCCGGCGAACATGGCGCCGATCGTAACGGCGAGCTCCACATCAGGGGAACCGGCTCACTTATGATGCAGATCACAGTTTCCATCGGCAACCCGGGAAATATTGCTGATCTGAAACAGCGCTGCCACCATAACCCGAGATATTCGGGCAGACAGGGGTGCCCCAGAGGCGTGCTGGGGTTGGCGATAGGGGTTGCCCCCGCCTAGCGTCAGATCCGTCTGGCAGTGCGGAAAGGAAAGCACCGAGACTGCTTTCCTTCGCACCTCGGGGCACCGGTCGACGAAGGCCGCTGCCCGGCTGTCCGCCCCCCGGTCCCACGGTCGGAGAACGCCGGACGCCGTCACCGCCGGAGGTGCCCCCGGGCACGACCAGTCCCGTGCCGGGGCCGGTCCGGCTTCCGCTCCCCAGCCGAAGGGGCTCGCCACATGAGCACGACCGAACCTGTCTCCCGCCCAGGCGGCGAGACCGTCACGGCGGCCGCCGTCGATGCCCCACCCGGGCTGCCGCCCGTGCTCGGCGGCGTCGACCTGACGGACTCCGCGGGTTTCGCCGACGGCATCCCCTACGACGTCCTCGCCCGGCTGCGGGCGCAGGCGCCGATCCTGTTCCACCCGCCGGGGATCTCCGTGGACGGCGAGGGGTTCTGGGTGCTGACCCGCCACGCCGACATCGCCGCCGCCGCGGCCGATCCCGTCTTCTCCTCCCAGGGCGGCGGTGGCCGCTCCGGCGGCGGTACCCATCTCGACGACCTGCCGGTCGGTGTGCACGCCGGCGTCCTGATCGGGATGACCGACGACCCTCGCCACGCGCTCGTTCGGGACCTGCTGGAGCCCTCGTTCGACCGGTACGCCGCCGCCGCGCTGGAACCCGAGCTGCGCCGGCTGGCCGCGCGGCGGGTGCGGGCGGCCCTCGAGCGCGGCTCGGGCAACTTCGCGGCGGACGTCGCCGGGCCGTACGCGACCGACGCGGTGGCGCTGCTGCTCGGCGCTCCGCGCACCGACTGGCCCACCCTGACCGGCTGGACCGACGCGGTCGCCGGACTGGTCAACCGCCGCACCGGCGCCGTCGACGACGAGTCGCGGGCGATCGGCCTCGGCATCGCCGAGTACTGCGGCGGACTGCTCGCGGCGCGGCGCGCCCAGCCCGTGGCCGGGGTGGCCTCGGTGCTCGCCACCGCCGAGCTCGCCGAGCACGCCGAGGAGCCGCCGCTGTCCGACCACGATCGCGTCGCCAATCTCAACCTGCTGTTCCTGACCGGCGTCGAGCAGCCGCGCAACACGGCCGCGAGCGGCGTCCTGGCGCTCGCCGAGCACCCCGACCAGTGGCGGGCGCTACGGGCGGACCGGTCACTGCTGCCCACCGCGATCGAGGAGATCCTGCGCTGGGCCCCGCCGAACCCCTACAACCGGCGGACCGCCCGGACCGACGTCGACGTACGCGGGGTGCGAATCCGGGCCGGGCAGAAGGTCACCCTGTGGTGGGCGTCGGCGAACCGGGACGAGGACGTGTTCCCCGACGCCGGCCGGTTCGACATCCGCCGCAACCCCAACCCCCACCTGAGCTTCGGCGCCGGCCCGCACGCGTGTCTGGCCGATGACCTCGCCCGCCTGGAGCTGCGCGTCCTGCTCGAGGAGCTGCTCGACCGGGTCGAGGAGCTCCGGCTCACCGGCCCGGTGGCCTGGACCCCCAGCAACAAGCACGCGGTGGTCGTCGATCTCCCCCTGGAGCTGGTTCCCGCGGCGGGCCGCTCGCGCCCCGCGGCGACGGACGGACACGGTCGAAAGGAACGGGACGGCGATGAGCACTGAACCCCACCTGAGCGAGACGCCCGCGGAGCCTTCCGGGGAGCCCGTGGCCGTGATCGGGCTGTCCTGCCGCCTGCCGGGTGCCGCATCCCCGCAGGCGTTCTGGCGGCTGCTGGTCGACGGCGTCGACGCGGTGAGCGAGGTCCCGCGCTCGCGTGCGGAGCCCGACGGTCTCCTCCCGGCGCGGATGACGGCGGGGACGCCGTTTCGGGGCGGGTTCCTGCCACACGTGGACCTCTTCGACGCGGACTTCTTCGGCGTCTCCGCGCGCGAGGCACGGTCGGTCGACCCGCAGCAGCGGCTCGCGCTCGAGCTGGCCTGGGAGGTCCTCGAAGACGCCCGCGCCCCACGGCCCGAGAAGGACACCGGACCGGTCGGGGTGTTCGTCGGCGCCATCGCCGACGACTACGCGAGACTCGCCCACGCGCAGGGCCCGGCCGCGCTGACCCCGCACACCCTGACCGGCCAGAGCCGCAGCCTGCTGGCCAACCGCGTCTCGTACGTCCTGGGGCTGTCCGGCCCGAGCCTCGTGGTGGACTCCGGCCAGTCGTCCTCCCTGGTCGCCGTCCACCTGGCCTGCGAGAGCATCCGCTCCGGGCAGAGCGCGCTCGCCCTCGCCGGCGGGGTGAGCCTCACCCTCGAGGCCGCGGGTTTCCTCAGCGCCGAGCGTTTCGGCGCGCTGTCGCCCGACGGGCGCTGCCACACCTTCGACGCCCGGGCCAACGGGTACGTGCGGGGCGAGGGCGGGGGCATGGTCGCCCTGAAGTCGCTGCGTCGCGCCCTCGCCGACGGCGACCGGATCCACGCGGTCATCCGCGGTGGCGCGGTCAACAACGACGCCGGCGGCGAGGGTCTGACGGTTCCCCGCCAGGGCGCCCAGCAGGACGTGCTGACCGCCGCCTACGCGCGCGCCGGGGTCGCGCCGGCGCGGGTGCGGTTCGTGGAACTGCACGGCACCGGAACCCCGGTCGGCGATCCGGTCGAGGCCGCCGCGCTGGGCGCCGTGCTCGGACGTGGCCGTCCCGCCGAGTCCCCCCTGCTCGTCGGCTCGGTGAAGACGAACATCGGCCATCTGGAGGGCGCCGCCGGCATCGCCGGGCTCCTCAAGGCGGTGCTGAGCGTCGCCGCGGGCGTTCTGCCGGCGAGCCTCCACTTCCAGACGCCGAACCCACGCATCCCGTTGGACGAGCTGAACCTGCGGGTCAACGAGGCGACGCGAGCACTGGAGCCCACCGACGGCCCGTTGATCGCCGGGGTCAGCTCCTTCGGCATGGGCGGCACCAACTGCCATCTGGTCCTCTCCGCGGCTCCCGCGCCCGCACCCGCGTCCTGGCCGGTGCTGGCGCCGGCGCCAGCGACGGTGCCCGGGTCCGAGGCGGTGCCCGGGTCCGAGGCGGTGCCCGCGCCGGTGCGGGTTCCCGCCGATCCTCATCCCGGCGCGGCGGATCAGGCCGGCGTCCTCACGTCGGACGACCCCGCGCCGCTGGTCTTCCCGATCTCCGGCCGTGGGCCGCGGGCGCTGCGCGAGCAGGCCGCGCGCCTGCGGGACCATCTGCTGGCCCGTCCGGACGCCGACCTGGCCGACGTCGCCTACTCCCTGGCCACCACCCGGCGGACGTTCGAGCACCGCATGGCGATCCTCGCCGCCGACCGCACGAACCTTCTCCAGGACCTCGCCACGCTCGCCGACGGGCGGCCCACCCCCGGTTCCATCACCCGCGGGCCCCTGGACGCGGCGGACCGGCCGGTCCTGGTGTTTCCCGGCCAGGGGTCGCAGTGGGTGGGCATGGTCCGCGACCTGCTGCCGGCGTCCGACGTCTTCCGGCGGCACTGGAACGACTGCGCCGCCGCGCTCGCCCCGTTCGTCGACTGGTCACCGGACGACGCGATCCTCGACGAGGCGCTGCTCTCCCGCAGCGACGTGGTGCAACCGCTGCTGTGGGCCGCCATGGTCTGCCTCGCCCGGCTGTGGGCCGCGTACGGCGTGGCACCGGCGGCGGTCGTCGGCCACTCGCAGGGAGAGATCGCCGCCGCGCACATCGCCGGCGTCCTGTCCCTGCGCGACGCGGCGAAGGCCGTCGCGTTGCGCAGCCAGGCGCTCGTCGCCCTCACCGGGGTGGGCGGGATGGCGACCGTCGGGCTGTCCGCCTCGGCCGTGGCCGCCCGGCTGGGCCGGTGGGACGGCCAGCTGCATCTGGCCGCCGTCAACGGACCGCGGTCGACGGTGGTGTCGGGGGCGTCGGCGGCCCTGCGGGAGTTCGTCGCGGACGCCGAGGATGCCGGGATCTTCGCGCGGGTCGTCCCGGTCGGCTATCCGTCGCACTCCCCCTACGTCGAGCCGGTCCGCGAACGGCTGCTCGCCGCCCTCGCCGACATCGTGGCCCACCCGGCCGAGGTGCCCTTCTACTCGACGGTCACCGGCGGCGCCCTCACCGACACCAGTGTGCTCGGCGCCGACTACTGGTACACGAACCTGCGCCAGACCGTGCGGTACGAGGAGGCGGTTCGCGCCCTCGCCGTGGACGGGCACCGCATCTTCCTCGAGTCCAGCACGCATCCCGTGCTGACCATCGGCACCCAGGAGACCCTCGACGACGCGGACGTCGACGGCATCGCGCTCGCGACGCTGCGACGCGGCGAGGGCGACCTGGGACGGTTCCACGTCGCCGCCGCCGACGCGTTCGCCTGCGGGCTTGAGGTGGACTGGCGCCCCGCCTACGCGGGCCGTTCCGTCCACCGCACCGACCTGCCCACCTACGCGTTCCAGCGCCGGCGCCACTGGCTCGCCCCGTCCCCGACCCCACCCGACGACGACCGCGCCGCCGGCCGCGCGAGCAGCACGGGCAGCACGAGCAGCGCGAGCAGCACGAGCAGCACGGGCTTCTCGCACGGCCCGCTTCTCGCGGACGATGCGGACCTCGCCAGCAGCGCGGACGCCGAGGCAAGCGCCGGCGCAGTGCCGTCCGCAGACGAAGCCGAGCGGCGGGTCGCCGACGAGAGCGGCCTGCGGGCCGAACTCGCGGGTGTGCCCGAGCGTGATCGGCGCACGCGCCTCGCGACCCTGGTCCTCGCCGAGGTGGCCGCAGTTCTGGGCGACGACCAGGTCGCCGACCTGACCAGGACGTTCCGTGATCTCGGTCTGGATTCGCACCTGTCGACGGAGCTTCGCAACCGCCTGGTCGCCGCGACAGGTCTGCGGCTGCCGGCGGGGCTGCTGTTCGACCACCCGACCCCCGGCAGGCTCGTCGAGCATCTGCTGGCCGGCCTGACGGACGCCACCGACGATTCCCGGCAGGCCGTGGGCCACGGACCGTCCGCCGACGAACCGATCGCGGTGGTGGGGATCGCGTGCCGTTTCCCGGGGGGTATCGCCTCGCCGGAGGATCTGTGGCGGCTGGTCGAGGCCGGCGGCGAGGCGATCGGTGACTTTCCGACCGACCGGGGCTGGGATCTGGACAGCCTGTTCGACCCCGACCCGGACCATCCGGGTACCTCCTACAGCCGCGCCGGTGGATTCCTCAGCGACGTCGGTGGTTTCGACGCCGAGTTCTTCGAGATCAGCCCACGCGAGGCACTCGCGATGGACCCGCAGCAGCGGCTTCTGCTCGAGACCAGCTGGGAGGCCCTGGAGAACGCCGGCATCGATCCGGACACTCTGCGCGGAACATCCACCGGCGTCTTCAGCGGGGTGATGTCCACGGACTACGGGCCGCGCCTCCATGAAGGCGCCGGCGCCGGGCAGGCCGGGGGTTACCTGCTGACCGGTAGCGCGGGCAGTGTGGCGTCAGGTCGGGTGTCGTACGTGTTCGGGTTCGAGGGGCCCGCGGTCACCATCGACACCGCCTGCTCCTCCTCCCTCGTGGCCATCCACCTCGCCGTCCAGTCCCTGCGCTCCGGCGAAAGCACCCTCGCCCTCGCCAGCGGCGCCACCACCATGGCCAGCCCCGGCATGTTCATCGAGTTCAGCCGTCAACGGGGCCTGTCCCCCGACGGCCGCTGCCGTTCGTTCTCCGCCGACGCCAACGGCACCGGCTGGTCCGAAGGCATCGGCGTCCTCCTCCTCGAACGCCTCACCGACGCCATCGCCAACAACCATCCGATCCACGCCGTCATCCGCGGCACCGCCATCAACCAGGACGGCGCCAGCAACGGCCTCACCGCCCCCAACGGCCCTTCGCAGGAACGCGTCATCCGCCAGGCCCTCGCCAACGCCCAGCTCTCCCCCACCGACATCGACGTCATCGAAGCCCACGGCACCGGCACACCCCTCGGCGACCCCATCGAAGCGCACGCCCTCACCGCCACCTACGGCCACCACCGGCCAGAAAACCAGCCCCTCTGGCTCGGCAGTCTCAAATCCAACATCGGCCACACCCAGGCCGCCGCCGGCGTCGCCGGCATCATCAAAATCATCCAAGCTCTCCACCACAACACCCTCCCCGCCACCCTCCACGCCGAGCGCCCCACCCCCCACATCGACTGGGAACACGAAAACCTGCACCTCCTCACCACGCCCCAGCCCTGGCCACCCCGCGACACCCCCCGCCGCGCCGGTATCTCCTCCTTCGGTATCAGTGGCACCAACGCCCACATCATCCTCGAAGAACCCCCCACCACCGGAACAGCAGAACACACGGAAGCGGTGGGCGACGAGGAAGACACGGCCATCGCGGGAGAGGCCGCAACGGCGGACACTCCACCGTTGTTCTTTCCGCTTTCCGCTCGTACTCCCGAGGCTCTACGCGAGCACGCCCGACGTGTTCACCGGCGGCTGCGCGATAATCCCGATCTGCCGTTGACCGGGGTCAGTAGCACCCTGCGGCAGCGGCACGCGTTCGATCACCGAGCGGTCGTTCTCGCCGGCACCCGCACCGGCCTGCTCGAAGGCCTCAGCACCCTCACCACCAGCCCCCCGGAAACCCCAGGAACCCCCCACACCCCCGGGGTTGTGAACCTCACACACAGCGTCCTGACCACCGGTCATGTTCACCCCGGCAGCGAACAACCCGTGTTCATCTTCCCCGGCCAAGGCTCCCAATGGGCAGGCATGGCCACCCACCTCCTCGCCACCAGCCCCACCTTCACCGAA
>NZ_JCBATA010000098.1:0-20102 GCF_059816245.1 Frankia sp. RB5 | reverse complement strand
CCCGACCACCGGCAGGGGCACGATCTGACGCAAGGACTCGAACTCGGCCCAGGCGAGGAGAGTGCTCACCAGCCGGCGGCTACCGGCACCGAGCCTGCCTTATGCCGACCCGGTAGCTCCCATTAGGTGGGGGCGTCGGAGTCCAACGCCGGGGACGACTTTCACATCTGGTGGGCCGCGAGCCGCGCGCTCAAGCTCATCGAGCCTGGCGCGAGATTGCGTCTCGTCGCGTTGGAGGGTCTGGCCACCGTCGACGATCCGGACGAGTCCTACGAGACGGTAGACGTCAGCGAGTACATCGGCGGGTATCGGATCACGACCGCCGACACGGTGATCCTTTCGCGGCTGAAGTACAGCACGAAACACCCGAACACGCCGTGGACCGCAGCCCGGCTCTGCAAGCCCAGGAAGCGTCCGAGAGACGACCAGCTGGCGACGTCGCGGACGGTGATCGCTGACCCTGCTACGGCGTACCGACGCGTCCTTGATGATCACGGTTCGGATGAGGTCGCCAAGGTGAGACTGGCGCTCGTAAGCAATCAGCCCGCCGACCAGCTGCTCGTGGATGCTGTTTGAGGCGGCTGCGGCCTGGGCCCGCTCTCGGGACCGCCGAGACCTGCGGCGGGATGGCCTGCTTCGGGCACTCCGCACTGAGCACCGGGATATTGTGGACACCCTGGCGAGGGCCGTGGGATCACGGCTGCGCTCAACGGAGTTCTGCGACTTCCTCGCCAGGCTGGACCTGTCTATGGAAGGTGCGCTCGGCCGTGAAGCGTTCGCACGTGCGGTGCGGGCCGGTGCGGCCGAGCTGACGCCGGGACGCGGTCTCGACTCGACTCAACGCTTGTTCGATCTTGTCTACGGTGAGGCTCTGCCCGGCCGAGGGCGGGGTGGTCTCAGGGCCGAAGACGTGCTTGCTCAGCTGGGTGTCGCCGAGGTGTTCGACCTCTATCCGGCACCGCCACGGTTGGCCGACCTGTCGCGCCCTCCGCTACCGGCGCCTGGCGCACGGGTCATCGCGGATGCTGTGCAGGCGCATCGAGGCAAGCTGGTTGTTGCGCACGGCCCCGCTGGCGCGGGTAAGACCACGGCACTGCGGCAGGTCGGCGACCACCTGCCTGCGGGGTCCGTGGTCGTGTTGTTCGACTGCTACGGCGGGGGTGACTACCTCAATGCCGGGGACGAGCGGCACACCCCGGACCGATTCGTCGTCCAGGTTGTCAATGAGCTTGCGCAGCGGTGCGGCACATCGCTCCTCGTTCAGGCGCCGACGCGGGAGCCGGACCAGAGGACAGCCTGATCCTCGCGGCCACGACCGCCGCCAGTGGACCATACGGGCAGAACCACTTCTGGAGATCCTGCTCCTGACCGTCCGTGCCGCCACCGGCGACGCACATCCCTACCTGCCAAGAGCGCTTCGGGAGTACAGGCCGACGGTCTATGCCATCGGCCGACCAATCCCCGCAGCTACGCCCCGTAACCAAGGTCCGCCGGTACGTTCGGGGAATCGAACCAAAAAGATCAATGCCCCGACCTGGACATCTCCTATTCGATCAACCATCAGATCTCATAGTTCTTACCTATTTGCCCAGGTCAGGGCATCATTACGCATCGTGGTGGAGGTGGCGGGAATCGAACCCGCGTCCTCCGGCACCGAACCAGGGCTTCTCCGGGCGGAGCCTGCTACTTGTTTCTCAGCCCCGGCAGACACACAGGCAAGCCGCCGTGGGCTCAGTCGCTGTTTGATGTTCCACCTGGCCCCGCGACCGGGTCAGATGGTGATCCTCCTAGCGACGCCAGGTCCCGGGCCGGAGGAACTCCCAGGCTGACGGTTGCTAGTCCTTAAGCCGCGAGGGCGTAAGGGGCAACAGGCTGCGTCTTGTTGGCAGCTGTTTTTTTGAACGGATCGTTAACGAGATAACCGTTCATCCTCGGCCCGCTTCCCCTGTCTCGACGTCCGAAGTCGAAACCGATCACCCCCAGGTGCGATGGTGCCTCCAACACGGCAAGTCTACCGCACGCCGGCGGCGACGCAGGGTGAGCGCCGCGGCCATGCCCGGTGGCAGGGGAGCCCCCGCGAGGAGTCACCCACATCTGGGCATGTCCGGCGGTCCGCGATAGTTAAAGATGCAACAGACATCCGGCGTCGCACCTGGGGAGCAGCAGTGGAGATCAAGGAACTGGGACATCTCGTCCTGTACGTCCGCGACATCGGGCGCTCGGTCGCCTTCTACCGGGACGTCCTGGGCTGGCGCCAGGTGTTCCCCGAGGCGACCGATGCCGCCGGCAACCCGCTGCGCCTGCCCGCGGCCGCCTTCTCCTCCGGGCGGACCCACCACGAGCTGCTGCTCATCGAGGTCGGCGAGAACGCGACGGCGGTGCCCGCCGGGCGCCGGCTCGGGATGTACCACTTCGGGCTGAAGGTTGGCGACACCGACGACGACCTGCGCGAGGCGCTGGCCCGTCTCCAGGCGGCGGGCGTGACGCTCGTCGGCGCCTCCGACCACACGGTGACGCACAGCCTCTACATCCTCGACCCGGACGGCAACGAGATCGAGCTCTACATCGACGTCCCCGGCGTCGACTGGAAGTCCGACCCGGCCCTGATCGCCGCCCCGATCCGCCCGCTGCGCCTGTAGCTCCACCCGGTCACCGACGGCCCGGAAGACGAGGGCCACGCGCCATCCGGCGGTGCAGCCGCGATGTCGGCGAGACTGCGCCCGTGACAGGTTCGGGCCCGGCCGCGTGGGGCGGCGGGTGGCGGGTGGCGCTGCTGCTGGCCATGGCGGTGCTGACCGGGTTGGTCGACGCGACGAGCTTCCTGTCCCTCGGCCATGTGTTCGTCGCGAACATGACGGGCAATGTCGTGTTCCTGGCGTTCGCGCTGGGCGGCGCGCCGGGGCTGTCAGCGGACCTGTCCGCGTTGGCGCTGGTGTGCTTCCTCGCCGGCACCGGGCTGGCCGGGCGCATCGGCACCGCCGCCGCGCTCGCCGGGCGACGCTGGCTGGTGGTGGCGCTGGCCGCGCAGGTCACGCTGATCGCGGGCGCCCTCGCCGCGGCCGCCGTCACCGGCGGCGGTGACGACCGGCCGTACGCGGTCGTCGCGCCGCTGGCGGTCGCGATGGGCCTGCAACACGCGACGGGGCGCCGGGTGGCCGTCCCCGAGGTGCCGACGAACGTGCTGACCACGACCCTCACCGGCCTCGTCGTGGACTCCCGCCTGGCCGGCGGACCGGGCTACGGCGACCCGCGGCGGTTCGCCGCCCCGGTCGCGATGTTCAGCGGCGCGCTGGTCGGCGCGACCTGCCTGCTGCACGTCAACCGGCTGGTACCCCTGGCGGCCGCGACCGCCCTCGCCGCCGGCTGCCTGATCGGCGCCGTCACCGGCCTGTGTGCCGGCGGCACGCAGGCGCCACCCCAGCAGGAGCGGCGCCTGGACGGACGGTGATCGCCATCCATCCGTGGCCGGCGGGACGCTCACCCAGGAGGGGACTCGGGGACACAGATCAGAGCCCAGGGTTCCTCCCGAAGGCGGGTCATCACCACCGTGACGGCAGGGCCGCCGGGGACGAGGTCGCGGCGGCGGGGCAGCAGGCGGCGGCGCAGCGCGTCGACGTCGCCGGCGAGGCCGCGGCGGCGGATGTCCAGCGCGCTGATGCCGCGGGCGCGCAGGTCGGCGGCGAGGCGGCGCACGTCGAACGGCTGCTGCGCCTCGACGCGCAGCAACCGGGCGAACGGGGTGGCCATGGCCTCGTCCGAGGTCAGGAAGGCGATCATCGGGTCGAGCTGCCAGGCGTCGAGCTGACGGGCCAGCTCCCCCACCAGGCCGGCCCGGGTCACGGCCGGGTTCGGGTCGTACAGGTACCGCCCGGGCTCGCCGACCCGGACCGGCGACTCGGTGGCGGTGGAGTCCGGCGAACCCACCAGGCTCACCGCACCAGCGCGGCCCCTCGGCTCGACGCCCTCGTCACCGAGGCGCCCCGCCTCGGTGCTCGGCACGGCCGTCGGCGTCGCCCCGCGAGACGGCGCGCGCAGGACCGTCGCCCGCCGCGGCGATGTGGCCAGCTCCGGGGAGAACAGGACGGCTTCCTTGAGGTCGCGGCCATCCGCCACGAACTCGACCTCCCAGCCGGCCGGCACCTGCCCGAGGTCGATCCCCGGCGCCGCCTTGACCGCCACCGCCCCGACGCGGTCGGTCAGCGCGAAGCACCAGGGCAGCGGCGGCTCGCAGGCACCGGACCCGAGACGACGGTCGCCGCTGCGGCGTGCCGGGTCGACGAACACGCCGTCCACGCCGTCAAGATCGACGTCCCGCACGTCGGACAGGCACGCCCGCACCGTCCGCGCGCCGTGGACGCCGGCGTTGAGTTCGGCCATCCGCAGGTGCACCGGGTCCCGGTCGACGAGCAGGATCTCGCGGCCCGGACCCAGCGCCGAGGCGTCGCCGCCGATCCCGGAGCACAGGTCGGCGACCCGGGCCCGGCCGGCGAAGCGGGACGCGCGATGCTCGGCGGCGGCTTGGGAGGACGCCTGTTCCAGGCCGGCGCGGGTGAAGAACATCCGGTCGGCGAGCACGAACTTCGCCGCCGCGCGCCGGCGCAGCTCCGCCTGGGTGAAGGCCGCCGCGACGAGCTCCGCGGGCACGCCCTCGGCCCGCAGTCGGGCCCCCACCGCCAGCTCCCGCGCCGTCGACGACGACCCGCCGGACGTGCCGTAGGCCGCGGCGGCCTCGGCGAGGAGCGCGGCACCCGAGGCCGTGCGCAGCGCCACCAGCTGCGCGAGACGATCGCGCGCCGCGGGATCGTCGACGGCGCCGCCGGCCACCGGCTTCTCGGGGCTGGTCAGCGGTAGCGGCCCTTGACACGGCGGCCCATCTCGCGGCTGATCTCGCGGGAGGCGTCCCGCTCGGCGAGCGCGTGCCGCTTGTCGTAGGCCTTGCGGCCGCGCGCCAGCGCAATCTCGATCTTGGCCCGGCCGTCCTTCCAGTACAGGCTCAGCGGGACGAGGGTGAGGCCGCCCTCCTGCGTCTTGCCGACGAGCTTCTCGATCTCGGCGCGGTGCAGCAGCATCTTGCGCTTGCGACGCGGGGCGTGGTTCGTCCAGGTGCCCTCGGTGTACTCGGGGATGTGGACGTTGTGCAGCCAGATCTCGCCGTCGCTGATCTGGGCGAAGCCGTCGACGAGCGACGCGCGCCCGGCCCGCAGCGCCTTGACCTCGGTTCCGCGCAGCACCAGCCCCGCCTCGTACGTGTCGAGGATGTCGTAGTCATGCCGGGCGCGCTTGTTCTGCGCGATCGCCCTGCGCCCCGTCTCCCTCGGCACCGTCCGACCCTTCTTCCCGTTCCACCGGCCCCCGCCCAGCCGCTACCGCGCACCCGGCGGTCACCGGACAACCACTGCTGTTGCGACGATACGTCCTGCGGCGCGAACGGCCTGGCACACCAGTTCCCATTCTAGCGATCATGCGACCAGGCGGATCTGTGCACCCACCGCAGGCCATCGATCCTCGAGCCGGGGTCGCGCCTCGGACGCGACTCAGACGCGCAGGTGGCGGTGCAGCGCGAGGGAGGCCATCGCGGCGGCGGCCAGGATGCCGACGGCGACCACCACGGCGCCGGACTCCCAGACCGCCGACCAGCCGAACAGCGGGAACGTCGACTGCCGGGCGAACTGGCCATCCACCAGGAACACCTTCGCCGCGACCAGCAGCCCACCCGCGAGCAGGCCGCCGACCAGGCCCGCGATCGCGCTCTCCAGCATGAACGGCGCCCGGATCGTGCCGTTCGACGCTCCGACCAGCTTCATCACCGCCGTCTCCCGGCGCCGGCCGTGCGCGGAGATCCTGATCATCGTGTAGATCAGCGCGAAGGACGCGAGCGCCTGCACGGCCGCCAGCGCGAACGCGCCGATCGTGAACGCGTCGAGGAACCGGTACAGCGGGTCGAGCAGGGCGCGCTGGTCACGGACCGCCTCCACCCCGTCCTGGCCGGTGTAGGTGACGACGATGTCGCCGGACGCCCGCGGGTCGGCGAGGGTGAGGCGCAGCGCGGCGGGCAGGTCACCGGGCCTGACCCCGGCGACCACGTCCGGCGAGTCGTGGAAGTCCCGGCGGAACCGGTCGTAGACCTGCCGCCCGCTCTCGTACCGCACCCCGACGATCGCCGGGTCCCGGTGCATCTCGGTCTCGAGGGCGGTCCGCTGCGCGGGGGTGATCTCGTCGGTGAGGTCGACGACGACCTCCAGCTGGCCGAGCAGGTAGTCGTCGACGGTGTGCACCTGGGCCCGCAGCAGCAGGCCGGCGCCGAGCATCGCCAGGCAGATGGTGACGGTGACGATCACGGCGGCGGTCATCGCCAGGTTGCGGCGCAGCCCCGTCCACAGCAGGGACGCCAGCGGAGCCGGGCGCATCAGCCGACCGCCCCGCGCACCGGCGGCGCCCACGGACTGCTCACGCCGCCGCCAACGCCGCCGATGCCGCCGATGCCGCCGATGCCAATGCCGATGCCGCCAATGCCGCCAATGCCGATGCCGCTGTCGACGCCACTGTCGACGCCACCGTCACCCGCGCTCTGAGCGGGCACGGCGATCGGCTGGGGGACGGTCTGGTCGTAGCGGCCGTCCGCCTCGTCGCGGATGAGGACGCCGTCGCCGAGTTCGAGCACCCGGCGGCGCATCGCGTCGACGAGCGAGGCGTTGTGGGTGGCCATGAGGACGGTCGTGCCGGCACGGTGGATCGTGTCGAGCAGCTTCATGATCTCCAGGCTGGTGGCGGGGTCGAGGTTGCCAGTGGGTTCGTCAGCGAGCAGCACGCGGGGGCGGCCGACGAACGCCCGGGCGATGGCGACGCGCTGCTGCTCCCCACCGGACAGTTCGTCGGGGTATCGCTGGGCCGCCTCGCGCAGGCCGACGAGCTCCAGCGCCTCGGGCACGACGCTGCGCACGACGTGGCGGGGACGGCCGACGACGTCGAGGGCGAACGCTACGTTGGCCGCCACGGTCCGGTTCGGCAGCAGCCGGAAGTCCTGGAACACGCAGCCCACGGCCCGGCGCAGCCGCGGGACCCGCCGGTCCGGGATCCGTGCGACGTCGCGCCCGGCGACCAGCACCTGGCCGGCGGAGGCCCGCTCCTCGCGCAGGAGCAGCCGCAGCAGCGTCGACTTCCCCGAGCCGGACGGGCCGACCAGGAAGACGAACTCGCCGGTGCCGATCTCGGCGCTGACGTCGGCCAGGGCGGGCCGGTCCCCGGTCGGGTACCACTTGCTGACCGCGTCCAGGACGATCATCACACCCCTCCCACGCCACGCAACAGTCAGAATACTTTCCGTGACGGAGATGGTAGGACGCGGCCGGAGCTTCCCCCGCGCGGGCGCGCCCACCTGCGCGATCCGCCGCCCGTGACGGGCGTGGAGCATCTGCCGTCGGGTAGGGGACGTCCAGGGTTGCGGCGAAGGCCCGCGCACGGGCGTACCGTGGAGCGAGTCGATCGTCTGTGTCACACCCCGGCGACCGGACGTTCGACGCCCTCCCTGGGAGGAACGTGCGACGATCCCTCGCAATCGTGGTCGGACACCGCGGCGGAAGGAGGCGGCATGGGCAGGCAGGATCTGGTCTGCGCGCGCTGCTCTGGGCTGGTGATCGAGGGCCGGTGCCCCACCTGCCGCGCGTCCCGCGAGTATCTGCGGCGCAACTCGGTGACGCTCTCCCCACAGCTGCTTCTCGCCATCCTCGCGGTGGTCATGGTGCTCACGGCGCTGGCCGTGCGCCATGCCACCTGAGGGATCCGGGTCACCCGACGGCGGCGGCATCGCCCCGGATCGGGGTGCGGGTGCCGCCTGACGGCCGTGGCGCCGGCGCCGCGCGCAGGACGCCGGCCCGGGTGTTGACCTCGCTGGTCGTGTTGCTGCTGGCCGGCGTGGGCCTGGTCGCCTGTGGTGGTTCGTCAGGTGGCGGGCGGGCCTCCGGTCCTGGCGCGGCCGCCAGCCCGCTGGCGGCGCCAGGTGGTGCCGGTGGCGGCGGGGCCGAGCCGTCGGCCGGCCCGACGCGCACCGTGGTCGGCGGGCTCGCCGCCCCCTGGGATGTGGCGTTCCTGCCGTCCGGCGAGGCGCTGATCAGCGAGCGGGACAGCGGCCGGATCCTGCGGCTGCCGGCCGGCGGTGCGCGGGCCAGCGTCCTCACCACCCTGCCCGGCGTGGTGCACCACGGCGAGTCGGGGTTGCTGGGGCTGGCCGTCTCCCCGACCTTCGCCGCCGACCGGTACGTCTACGCCTACTACACGACGGCGTCCGACAACCGGATCGTCCGATTCCGGCTGTCCGGCATCCACGCCGAACCGCCGACGCCGATCCTCACCGGCCTCACCCAGAACGTGATCCACAACGGCGGGCGGATCCGGTTCGGGCCGGACGGCCTGCTCTACGCCGGGGTCGGTGACGCCGGCGTGCGCACCCGCGCCCAGGACCGCGCCAGCCTGAACGGCAAGATCCTGCGGATGCGCCCCGACGGTGGGGTCCCTGCGGGCAACCCGTTCCCCGGGTCGCTGATCTACAGCCTGGGGCACCGCAACGTGCAGGGTCTGGCCTGGGACGCCGACGGCCGGCTGTGGGCGTCCGAGTTCGGCCAGGACCGGTTCGACGAGATCAACCTGATCGTCCCGGGCGGGAACTACGGCTGGCCGGTCGTCGAGGGTTTCGCCGACGACAACCGGTACCGCCAGCCCCTGGTCACCTGGGCGCCCGCGGACGCGTCACCGACCGGCATCGCGATCCGCGGGACGACGCTGTACGTCGCGGCGCTGCGCGGCCAGCGGCTGTGGGAGCTCGATCTGGCCGCCGGGACGGTACGCGGTCGGCCCCACGCGGTCCTCGCCGGTGACGGCTCGCTGGGCCGGCTGCGCGCGGCCGTCAGCGCGCCGAACGGCTCGGTGTGGATCCTCACGAACAACACCGACGGCCGCGGCGAGCCGAAACCCGGCGACGACCGGATCGTGGCCCTTCGCTAGCCCGCGGCGGGACGCGGCCCCGCCAGGCGTTCCCGCAGGGTGACCACATCGCCGACGACGATGACCGCGGGTGAGCCGATGCCGGCTTCGTCCGCCTGCCGGGCGATGTCCACCAGCGGGCCGGTAAGGACGACCTCGTCCGGGGTGCCGCCGGCGTGGATCACCGCGGCGGGGGTGTCGGGATGGCGCCCCCGCTTGACCAGCTCGCGGCTGATCTCGGCGAGCGCGGCGACACCCATCAGGACGACAACGGTGCCGGGACCGGTGGCCACGGCGTCCCAGTCGACGGTCGATCCCGGGTGGGACGGATCGACATGGCCGCTGACGATGGTGACGTCCTGGGTGATGCCCCGATGGGTGACGGGGATGCCGGCCAGCGCCGGCACCGCGACGGCGCTCGTCACCCCGGGCACGATCTCGCAGGGCAGGCCGGCGGCGGCGCAGGCCAGCGCCTCCTCGCCGCCGCGGCCGAAGACGAAGGGGTCGCCGCCCTTGAGCCGCACGACGCCGAGGCCGCGCCGGCCGCGGTCGACGAGGACCGCGTTGATCTGGTCCTGGGTGAGGTTGTGGCCGTGCGGGGCCTTGCCGGCGTCGATGATCTCGGTGCCGGGCCTGACCTCGGCGAGCAGGTCGCGAGGGGCGAGCCGGTCGACGACCACGACATCGGCGACCTGCAGCAGCCGCAGCCCGCGGACGGTGATGAGATCAGCCCGTCCCGGCCCGCCGCCGACGAGCGCCACCCAACCGCCGGAGGGTCTGTCCACGCCGGTCGCCTCCCCCACCTGCCGCCTCCCCGGCCCGCGGGGCTTCCCCCAGTGTGCGGCCTGAGCAGGCCATCCGCGTCAGATCACCGCGCTACGGTGACCTCGCTCACGGGACGCCGCGGTCACGCGCCACCGCGGTCACGGAGCCGGTGCGGTCGCGAGGGGATGCGCCGGGTACACCCGCCCCCGCCGTTGGCGCGGGAACGGCTCAGGTTCCGTGGCCGAGCCGCCAGCGCGCCGCGCGATATGCCCGCCAGCCGGAACGCAGACCGCGGCGCGCGTTGGCGAGGGCGTCGCGATGGCCGTTCGCGACCAGACGCAGGATGTCGACGGCGCCGGCGGTACGATCCACCACCAGCCGGCTGATGGCGAAACGGGAGCGAAGCGGCTGGTGCAGCCGATATCCGAGCTCACAGGCGGAATCAAATCCGGCGGCCGCGACGACGGTACGCACGGACGCGCAGTGGTATCCGAACGGATAGGAGAAACTGTCCGGGCTGCGACCGGTCTTCTCTTCGATGGCCCGGCGGCTGGCGGTCACGTCATAGCGGGCGAGCGCCGTCGGGACGACGTCGAGTTCCAGGTGACGGTGGCCGTGGGAGCCGAGTTCCACACCTTCGTCGGCGAGCGCCGCG
Source organism: Frankia sp. RB5 (assembly GCF_059816245.1). Classification (NCBI taxonomy): domain Bacteria; kingdom Bacillati; phylum Actinomycetota; class Actinomycetes; order Frankiales; family Frankiaceae; genus Frankia; species Frankia sp. RB5. Next base: position 9,706 of record NZ_JCBATA010000098.1, on the reverse strand, counting down.
AGATCGGACCAGTCCAGCAGGGGAAGATTGCGCTCGCTGTATCCGTCCAGCCAGGTGGCGCGGCGACCGGGATACGCGGTCGGCACATAAAGCGTGGCGTGCGCTCCGGCATTCTGCAGTGCCGGCAGCGCGGTGGTGACGAAGTCCTCGAAACCGTCGTCGAAGGTGATGGCCACCTGCCGGCGGTGCGGGTGAGCGAGGGCATCGGTGAGCCCGGTGAGGTGATATCCGCTCGCGGCGAGCGCGCCGAGCTGCTCGGCGAACACCCCCGGCGGGACCTCCCAGCGCCGGAAGTCGGCGCTCACGGAGTCCCCCACGCTGTGATACATGAGGACGGGCAGGGGCATCGTGAGCGTCTCGTCCAGCACGCCGGAGGCGGAGCCGGGCAGCGCGGTCGCCATCGTGGTCACATCGATCCCGTACCCGCGGCGGCCCGCACCACACCGGGATTAGGTCGGATATTTCCGTCCTCATACCTGTGTATATTGACCTGGGGGGACACAGGCTGTACTCCCTCCGCGACGACGGTGCACAATCGTGGACGACCAGGTGACACGGACGCGCTGCCCATCGGGTGCAGTAGTGCGCGGTCCGGCCGGAGAGATCGAAACTAAAACATCGAACGGTCCGCGAACTACCCGGGACTCTACACGCGCATACCGGGCGTGCCAATGGCTTCGGCAGATCCGCCGGGTAGGTCGGGCGGATGGCGACTGGGCACCCTCCCGGCCGACGGAGCCAGCCCGGGTCAAGAGAGGTCGGACCGAGCATCCCGGCTTTCCCGGGCGGGGACGGCGGATACCCCTGGGCACCGGTCAGCTCATAAATGGGGGTAACCCGGATAGGCAGGCCCGCGGCCAGGAGCGATCAGCCATTCGAATCCAGCGGCGGGCGCTGCGGGAACACGCCCGGACCGGTCTCGCCTCGCCGCCGGGAAACACCGCGGATGCCATTACCGAGCGGTGGGGCGGCCGTTTTCACGCCTGACTCTCGGCGGCCCGCCGCCAGCGGATCTCGGCGTCGATGAACTCGTCGAGGTCGCCGTCAAGCACACCGCCGGTGTTCGACGTCTCGGTCTCGGTCCGCAGGTCCTTGACGAGCTGGTAGGGATGCAGCACGTAGTTGCGGATCTGGGAGCCGAAGGAGACGTCCTGCGGCCCGCCAGTAATGCGCTGCTTCTCCGCCGCCTCCTCCGCACGCCGCCGCTCCAGCAGCTTCGCCTGCAGGACGATCATCGCGGCCGCCTTGTTCTGCAGCTGGCTGCGCTCGTTCTGGCAGGTGACGACGATGCCGGTCGACAGGTGGGTGATGCGGACCGCGGAGTCGGTCGTGTTGACCCCCTGGCCGCCCGGGCCGGACGACCGGAAGATGTCGATCCGCAGGTCCTTGTCGTCGATGTCGACGTGGTCGGACAGCTCGACCACGGGCGTCACCTCGACGCCGGCGAAGGAGGTCTGCCGCCGGTTCTGGTTGTCGAACGGGGAGATGCGCACGAGCCGGTGCACACCGTGCTCGCTGCGCAGCGTTCCATAGGCGTAGGGGGCCTTGACCTGGAAGGTCGCCGACTTCAGGCCGGCCTCCTCGGCCTCGGAGGTGTCGAAGACCTCCGTGGCGTAGCCGTGGCGCTCGGCCCAGCGCAGGTACATCCGCAGCAGCATCGCCGTCCAGTCGGCCGCGTCGACACCGCCGGCGCCGGCGGAAAGCTGGACGATCGCGTCCCGCTCGTCGTACTCGCCCGACAGCAGCGTGCGCACCTCGAGCGCGGCGATGTCGGAGGTGAGCGCCGGCAGGTCGGCGGCGGCCTCGGCGAGGAACTCGTCATCTCCGAGGGCCGCGGCGGCGTCGATGTCGTCGAGGCGGCGGCGCAGCCCCTCCACCCGGGCGATGTCCCCTCGGGTCGACGACAGCCGCCGCGTGACCACCTGCGCGCGATCCTGGTCGGACCACAGATCAGGGTCGGCCGCCTGCTGTTCGAGCTCGTCCGCCCGACGGCGCAGCGCCTCCACATCGAGCACGGACTCGATGCCGCTGAGCGTGGCATCGAGCTGTTTGATCTCCTCGGGCAGGTCGGCGGCCATGCTGTTCACCTTACCGGCCGCCCGGCCGGCCACCATGAGAACGGATCTTGAGCACGCCGCGCAGCGGGCCGGTCATCCTCCCGCCCCGTCCCCCGCGGGCTCTGCCAGCCGGACCCCGATGATCACAGGGTCAGCTCCGGCCCCCGCGCCGGACGGCCGCGCGACCGGGCGCCGCCGACCTCGCTCGCCCTCGCTCGCCGCCGTCGCGTCCGCGACGGGCGGGGGTGGAGAAAAATCACGCGGCGGAAACATTCAATGGCTTCACGACACCGCGTTGAAACATGACGTGGCAGATCCCGGCTATTTCGTCCAACCGACACCCGCACCGCGGACAATTCGGACGGTAACCGCGCCGCACACCCAAGTGGGCCAGCCGCCCGACGGCGCGGCACGACAATCCACAAAGAGACCTGCCCCACATCGCCGAGCGCACACGATCCGCCGCGTTGACGGTCCGCGAACGATATCTTTGAGCCCGGCGCTTCGCTGATGAATTCGCCGGATGCCTGGTACTCCGCGGACAGCGCGGTCCCCTGGTGGCCAGGTCGTGGTCGCGGTCCACGTCGTCGTGGTCCCCGGCCGGAAACGACAGGCACACCGTCCTTACAGGCACATCGTCTCCACCGGCCGCGACACGACCCACCGTCGGTGCCGGTCCACCAGTGCGGGACACGCGAGGGAGGCCGCCATGGGTGTTCGCTGCCATTACCCGACGGACCGCTACGCGGCGGACCAGGTTGTGTGGTTAGTCCCGGCGGCACTCCGGCTCGCCGCGCACCGCCGGCCGGTGACACGCGGCGCGATCACCCCTGCTGGTTCACGAAGGGTGCCCTCGTGTCCGACGTCTCCAATCGACGATCAGTGCTGGTCGCCACCGGCCTCGCGGCGGTGGGCACGATGACCCTCGGCTCCGATGTCACAAGCCCGGGCGATGCCTCCCATCTGCACGACGCCTGCTCCGCCGCGCTGGACGCCGCGGTGGGCGCCTACGAGACGACCGAGCTGCGCGCGACCGCGGCCACGCTCGCTCCCCTCGAGCACGCCACCAGGTCGGTGCCGAGGGACCATCGGCTGCGCGGCCAGGTCGCCCTGGACTGGATGCGCCTGCACGCGGCGGTGACGACGGCGGCGGCCGCCGTCTCCTACGACCGTGGCCGGCACGCCGACGCCGCCGCCAGGGCGGACCGGGCCGCCTCCCTCGCCCGCGCCGCCGGCGACGGGCCGCTCGCCGCGCGAGCCCTGGCACTGCGCGCCCGGATGGTCCGCCCGCACAGCCCGGCGGTGTCGTTGCAGATCGCCGGGGTGGCCGCGCGGATCGCCGGCTTCAGCCCGACCCGGGCGCTCATCGCCGGGAAGGTCGTGACCAGCGCCTGCGCCGCGACCGGCGACACCGCGGGCGTGCGGGACGCCGTCGCCCGCGCCTGGCAGACGATGGAGCGCCTCGACGACGTGGACTTCGGCACCCCCGGCTTCGCCCTGGAGACCTACTCCCCGGCGGACCTGGCGCTCGCCTGCGCCGAGGCGCTGACCACGGTCGGCGCGGCGGACGAGGCGACGCCCCACCTGGAGCGGGCGGAGACGCTCGTGGTCGGCTCCGGCCAGACCGGGATGGTCGTCTCGGTGCGGATGGCGCGGGCCCGCGCGGCGCTCGCCCGGGAGATCCCCGACCGGGACGAGGCCGCCACCTTCGCCGGGCAGGCCGTCGCTCTGTCCGCGGCGCGGCCGGCCGAGTGGCTGGCCCGTCTCGTGCGGGACGTGTCGCAGCTGTCGGAGCAGCGCACCGGCTACGGCCTCGACGATCTGGTCGACGCCACCGCGCCGTGGCTGCATTCGACCATCGAGACGGACGGGGGCGCGGATGCCGTGTCCGCGGTGGCGCGCGTCGGCCTGACCGCGCCGAGCGGCGTCATGGTGCAGCGGGCTGGCGGACCACCGACTGTGCCTGCGCCCCGGCCCGCACGGTAACCGGGCCCACCCCGAGGTAGCCGACGACCGGCAGGTTGACCACCCGCGACCCCTCCACCCGCACCGTCGTGGGGTCGATCAGGCTGGAACTCAGCGTCGTGCGCCCGCTCGGGTCGGCCTGCCGCTGGTACTGGTCGACGGTCTCGCTGACGTCGCCCAGCGGGAGCCGAGCCAGGGCGTCGCGGGACGTGTAGACGGCGTTCTCGTCGATGCGCTGGGCGGCCGCGAGGGCCGCGCCGTCCGCGGCCGAGGCCACCGAGCGCCGGGCGAGATAGACGGCGGACACGTCCGTCACCACGACCACCAGCATGGCGGCCACCATCAGATAGCCGAGGGTGAGAATCAGGATCGTCCCGCCGTCGGCCGCCTCGGCGCGGCCGGCACCCGCCGGCGGGCGTGCCGACGGGCGCGATGCGGCGTGGGAATCCGGCATGCGCTGCCCCCTGTCCGGCGTCCGCGTCCCGGCCGGCCCGGCCTTGCCCACCGAACCGCCACCCGCGACCCTCGCATTATAGGAGAATGCGGCACGGGCCGATCACGCGGCGCGCGGACCTCCCCAGGAGACGGACACCATGGCCGAGGCAGCGCCGGGGACCGTCCTCGCGCGGAGATTCAGGTTCGTCGAGGCGATGGGGCCGGCGGTCGCCGCGAACGCGGTCTGGCGCGGCGTCGACGAGGAACACCAGGTCGACGTCACGCTCACCAGAGAACAACCGTCGTGTGATTCCTCCGGGCCCGGCGGGAACGACCTCGACAATCACCTTCGCCGTTCGCGCGAGACCGCTGCCGCGTTATCGGACTGCCCGCACATAGTCCGCGTCCTCGATGTCGTCCGGGATGCGGACGGCATTTCCTGGACGGTCACCGACTATTATCCGTCCCGTTCCCTGTGGGCCGTGCTGGCAGCGGAGGGAACGCTCGCCCTCACCGAGATCGCCGCGCTCGCGACCCGTCTGCTGGCAGCCCTGCGGGCCGCACACGAGGCCGGCGTCACGCACGGCGCCGTCTCGCCCGCGACGATCCGGTTGGGCACGGACGGATCGGCCCGCCTCGCCGGTTTCGGCACCGCGCCCGCGACGACGGTGCGGACGCTCCCGAGCGACGACGTGTTCGCCCTCGCCGCCGCGCTGGTCGTGGCCGCCCAGGGCCCGTCGTCCGCCGCGTCCACGACACCGGCCAGCCCCGCCGGACACGGCGGTCATGGGTGGATAAACGCCGGCGACCGGTGTGTGCGAGTGCCGGCGGTGACGCAGCGTTGCGGGGAGTTGAGCGCACTGTTCACCCGGATGCTCGACCCGGATCCGGCCGCGCGGCCGTCCGCCGACGAGGCACTGACCGCCGTCTGGTCGTACCTCGACGAGACGCGCCAGGGAACCGAGAAGAACGACCACGGCAAGGACGACCACGGCGTCGTCGACGACCAGCGCGTCGTCTTTGCGGAGCGCCGGCTCGGGCGGCCGATCCCGATCGCGGTCGGGATCGTGCTGGTGCTCGCGTCCGGCATCGTTCCCGCCGCGGTGGCCGGCGGGTTCAACCCGTGGAGCCCCGGCCAGCTGGTCGCCGCGGCACTGCCGGTCGCCCTCGCGCTGGTGCTGTTCTGGCGGGCGTCGCAGCCCACCGGCGAGCTCGCCGTCGACACCGAGCTGATCGCGATGAGCCGCGGCATGACCAGGCTCGCCGTGCACCGCGCGGCGATCGCCGGCACCGCGACGCGCGCCGGCCTGCTCACCCTGACCCCGCACGCCACCACCGCCCCGCACGCCACCACCGCCCCGCACGACACCACCACCCCGCACGACACCGCCAGCCAGCACGACACCGCCAGCCAGCCCGGCACGGGGACCCGGCCCGGCACCGGCCAGCTCCCGCCGACCACGTGGCTGCCGCCCGCGCGATCGTGGCCGCTGCCCCGGCACGACCGGCGCACGGGCGTGGTGACCGTCTGCCGGCTGTCCTGGTTCCGCGGGGCCACCGCGGAGGAGGTCGCCGCGGTACTGGCCGCCTTCGCCTGGCCAGCGGAGACGACACACCGCCCACCCACGACAGCAGAGTAGGTCGCGCCGCACGTCGTGATCTTCGTGCGCGTTGTCGCGGCGGGTCGTGGCAGCGTGATGGCAACATGGGAAGCACACCCCACCCGGGCCTCCTGGTCGAGGACCGCGTCGTTGCCCGGTCAGCCGGGGGGCACGTCCGGGCGTTCCGCGAGGACCGCGATGCCGTCGAGCAGGCGGGCGAGGCCGAAGTCGAACTCGGAGTCCATGTCGTCGTCATCGTCCAGAGACCCGGAGTCGATGGCGCGCTGCAGTGATGGGAAGGTGGCCGGGTTGATGAGCCGGCCGAGCATGGCCCCGTAGCCGGGCATGATGTGGCCGTCGCTGGCAGCGGTGCGCAGGTCGAGGCTCAGCGTCGCCTCGTTGCGGACGAAACCGCTCAGCAGCAGCACCGAGGACAGCTTCTCCTGCTCCGACAGCGGTGTACCGGCCAGGCAGCGCAGACCGTCGTCCATCCAGGCGACCATGTTCGGGCCGAGCGGCGGCGTGGTGATCGGGACGCGCAGCGACCACGGATGGCGCTGGTAGCTGGCGCGCGCGCCCTGCGCCCAGCGGGACAGCCCGGCCCGCCAGCCGTCGTCGGACAGGCGGGGGCCGGGCGGCGGGCCCATCGCGGTGTCGACCATGAGCATCAGCAGCTCGTCCTTGGCCGAGACGTAACGGTAGAGCGACATCGTCGCCGCGCCGAGCTCGGCGGCGACCCGGCCCATCGACAGGCCGCCGATGCCCTCCGCCTGGGCGACGTCGATGGCGGCCGCGACGATGCGCTCCAGGCTCAGCCCCCGCCGGGGGCCGCGGCTCGACCGCTCGCGCACGCCCCAGAGCATCTCGACGGCGGGGGGCAGTGCGAACGTGGGCGCCTCGTTCGAGCGGATCGCTGACCCGGGCACCGGCGCCACCTCGGCGGCGGACGCACGACCCGGCGCGGGCACCACCTCGGCGCCGGCCCCGCGGCCGGCGCGGCCCGGCCGCCCTGCACCGCGGCCGTCCGCGCTCCCGGCTTCCCTGCCCGCCACGCTCACCTCCGCCGTCTGGCGACGCCCTCCCGCCGAAACCTACCGTTGACGCCATCCTAGATCTGCGTACCATCTACGCAGTAGAACGTATGCCATACGCAGTTTCCACGACTGGAGCCCCCACCATGACCACTGGGCTGGCGAACACTGAGCTGGCGAACACCGGGCTGGCGAACACCGAGCTGGCGACCGCCGAGCTGGCGATCGAGGCCGCCGGGCTGGCCAGGTCCTACGGTTCGACCTCCGTCCTGCGAGGCATCGATCTACGGGTCCCCCGCGGCGGTGTGTTCGCGCTGCTTGGTCCCAACGGCGCAGGCAAGCCCGCAACCGAAGTACTGGACTCCTCCTCTGCTTGATCTGGGTCCGGACCGCGTTTCCCCAGGTCCGGCGGGCACTGGGCTTGGTAGCCTCGTGGCACCGCCGGCTCAACGCGCCAATCAGTAGCCCACTGGCCGCCCCCGGTTCGCCTGCGGCCGGGGGCGGGTATCGCCATGAGGGTGTGGAACACCCTGTGGGGCGTACCGCCAGGTCCAGATGGCTGAGCGTTCCGCCGCCGATCACCGGACCGGCCGCGGCTGGCACCGGATGGTGCCGTTGTGGCCGTTGGTGCTGCTGGTGGGGCTCGCAGGCCTGGAGTTCGCGAACAGCCAGTGGGTGATCCTCGAACTGACCGTTCTTAGCCCGCTGTTGGCCGCCACCGTCGTCGGGCCACGGCTGACCACGATGTACGGGGCGCTGGCCGTGGTGGCGGTCGTCGCACTCGGGGTGCGTGATCATCTCTACGGGTCGGGCAGCAGCGGCTGGCCCGCTCAGGCCGTCCGGTTGGGGGGAGTGGCCGCGGGCGGGGCGATGGCCGTTCTGCTCAGCAGCTATCACACTCGGCGCGAGACCAAGCTCGCGAACGTCACGCGGGTCGCGGAGGCGGTCCAGCGCACGATCCTCACGCCGATACCCGTTAGGACCGCGCACCTGCGGCTGGCGGCGCGCTACGAGAGCTCGACAGCCGAGGCGAACGTCGGCGGTGACTTCTACGCGGTGGTGGCCCGGGAGCACGGGGCGCGGCTGTTGATCGGGGACGTGCGAGGCAAGGGCCTGGAGGCCGTGCGCCTCGCGAGCCTGGTGACCAGCTGCTTCCGAGTTGTAACACGCCAGTCGGGAGACCTGGGCACCGTGCTGCGCGAGCTCGACGCCGAGGTGGCGTCCGCCGGCATGGACGACGACTTCGCCACGGCGCTGGTCATGGACGTCGAGGGCGGCCATGTGCGGTTCACCAACGCCGGGCATCCCGACCCGGTCCTGATTCGGGACGGGCAGGCATGGCTGCTGGAACCCCCCGGTCGACAACTGCCACTGGGGCTGGGCAGCGCCGGCGACGTCGTCGGCTCGGCCTGTCTGGAACCAGGCGACCGGCTCCTGCTCTACACCGACGGGATCGCCGAAGCACGCGACCCCGTCACGAGGGCGTTCTTCCCACTGCTGCCTGGCATCGCCGCCTCACTGGGCACGCAGTCGGCCGGTGCCGATCACGCCGACCGGCTGGACGCCACAGGAAGCACCCGATCCCCGACCTCCGCGGCAACGCGCGTACCCACGGCAGCCCACCGACCGCCGCCGCAGCACCCACCCGCACGAGCACCCGATGATGCCGGCACCGTCGAGGCGCAACCGACAGACCTCGACACGGCACTCGACCACCTGATCGCCAGCGTGCACGCCTGGAGCGGCGGAGCCCTGCACGACGACGTCGCGCTACTCGCCGTCGAGATCCTCACGCCGCCAACGCGCTCTGACTGACACCGCCACCGTCCTGACAACGACAGCCCGCCCGGTCTCGGGAGGCGAGCCTCGAAGCCCGCGTCATACTGCGCCCCCTCGCCATGCGCGCCGTCGCGGACTGCCGGTCCGTTCCGGCCGACTCCGCGCCGGCGAGGGGCGGCCCCGCAAGATCGTAAGCGATGGAGAATATCGCAGGGTTCAGATAACGGCACTCCGCCAGTTAAAGTGGGCTTCATTTGAAGCAGATGCAACATCTGGCGGATGCCGAAAAGCGGCGATATCGGTTTTTCCGAGTGCTCCAAGTCAGAGCCTATCGCGACACGCCGTCCCGCTGTGGAAAAACGGCGATGCCGATTTTCGATGCAACGATGATTGCATCGGATGCAACAGGCGGCTGCCATGGCGCAACGTGTTGATCTGTCCGGTGCTGCGCACCTTGTACTCGATGCGAGAGTTGCGCATGTCGATCCAGCGGCGGCTGTATTCGCGGCGATGGTGGAAGGCTGGTCGCGTCAGCAGCAGAGCCGTTTCCTTCGGCCGGCCACGATCCGAGCGCGGCTGGAGCTGGTGCGCCGGTTCGCGGCGTTCACGAACCAGTACCCGTGGGAGTGGCCGGCGGGTGAGGTGGAGGCGTTCACCTCCGAGCTCATCCCGCTTCTTCGAACGCGCTGAGCGACGTCGACCGGAAGGGGCCCGGGTTCACGCTGCGTGAGATTACGCGGACCCCAGCATGGGTACGAGTGGTAACCATGACAGCACAGAAAGTGAAGCGCCGGGAGGGTGGGGCGCGGATGAAGCCGCTGGTCCGCCTCGGCATCGG
>NZ_JCBATA010000097.1:0-20110 GCF_059816245.1 Frankia sp. RB5 | reverse complement strand
GCCGAGCAAGCGTGGGCCGAGCAAGCGTGGGCCGAGCAAGCGTGGGCCGAGCAAGCGTGGGCCGAGCAAGCGTGGGCCGAGCAAGCGTGGGCCGAGCAAGCGTGGGCCGAGCAAGCGTGGGCCGAGCAAGCGTGGGCCGAGCGCCGGCGGACGCTGACGCCGGCCGAACCGGCCGCCTCGGTGCGGGCGGTATCAACCGGGGCAGCCGGCCGGCCGGGCGAAGGGGCCGGTGCGGCCGTCGCCCACAGTCACCTCAGCATGCGGCACGCCCGGCCGGGCGTCTACCTCCAGGAATTCGGCCAATTCCACACCAGCGGGAATCCGGGACGCGGCGGAACTCCACTCCGGGAACATTCTTTCGGAACGCCTGACAAAGACTCGGCCGGTCCGGAACAACTCTCGGCAGCCCGGCGACGGCAATATATTCTCAATGCCCGACGTCCGCCACGGAAGACACGGGAGCCGCCCGTCGCGTCGTTCGACGAACTCGATTCGACAATGCCCGTCGGCGTGTTCGCCGGATTCGATTCCCGGGACCGCGCCGGCCGCGGACGCCCGGTCTCACCGACGCCGGCCACCTGGCGCCGACGCCGGGTGCGGCTCTGGCGCGACGCCGGTGCTGGACGCGGAGCCGCGCAGGCCGGGCCGCCGGGTCCGCCGGGCGGCACCCGGTCCAGGGTGGACGCGCATGCCTGTCGATCGTCCGAGCGGGCCGCCGGAGGCGCGTGGGCGGATCGGTCGCCCCGCCCGCCGCGGGACGCAGGCACACCTCGATCGCGACGGAGGCTCACCCACCCGGGCGACCACCTGACGCCGCCAAGCCAGTCCGCACACAGAGAGTCGCACTCGGCCTGGTCACGGGGCCGAGCACGCGCGGCAGACCCAACGTCGTAACAGACAACCAGCGACGGACTTCCACCCGTTATCCCGGGAAACCTGCATGTACGAGAATCTCGGCATGGTCCGTCCAGTAGTCAGGGCCGGGGCCGCGCGGGACGACTGGCGGACCGATGGCACTGCGGGGGGATGACCGATTGACCACGTCGCCACCTCCCCCACGGCGATTCCGCCTGGTTCGGATCACCCAGCTACTACTCATCGTCACTGCACTTTTTCTTTCCGTCGCATCGTTCGTGGACATGCCGCGATTCGGCGCGGAGGCACGGTCGATGAGCTACGGCGTGGCGATCGGCTCGGGGCTGCTCTGCCTGAGCCGGGCCGTGCTCGTGCGCGGGGAACGCACGCCCTGGGCGCTGCTCGGCGCCGGCCTGGTCAGCTACGGCTGCGGGACGGTCTACCACAACGTGGCGGTCCACGACAGCGGCACGGCCATTCGGCCGTCGCTGGCGGATCTGGGCTGGCTGCTGTTCTACCCGGCCTGCTATCTCGCGGTGATCCTGCTGCTGCGCCGCCGTCTGGTGCGCCTGCACCGCAGCGTCTGGCTGGACGCGTTCGTCGGACTGCTCGGTGTGGCCGCGCTGACCAGCGGCATCGGCGTCGCGATGGCGCGGGCGAACCCGGAGTACAGCGCCTGGACGATGACGGTCAACGTCATCTACCCGCTCGCCGACCTGCTGCTGATCCTGCTCGTGGCGACCGTGTTCGGGGTGCTCGGCAGGCGGTCGGGGCGGGTGTGGTGGCTGCTCGGCGCCGGGCTCGCGGGTTTCGCGGCCGCCGACTCGCTGCTCCTCGTGATCGTCACGATCGGCGGGGAGCCATCGGGCGGCGTCCTGCCCAGTCTGTGGATGTTCTCGGTGCTCATGCCGGCGCTGGCCGCGTGGCTGCGTCCCCGCTGGCGGCCGCCGGCGAGCATGTCCGGCTGGGGCGTGATCGCGGTTCCCCTGGTCCTCGCCACCGTCGCGCTCGGCCTGCTGGTGCTCGGCGCCACGATCGCCCTGCCGCCGCTGACCGTGGGCCTCGCGGCCGCCACGGTGCTCGCCGCCCTCACCCGGGCCGCGTTCACCTTCATCGAGGTCCAGCAGCTGGCGGAGAGCCGGGTGCTGGCCCGCACCGACGACCTGACGGGCCTGGCGAACCGCCGTGGCTTCATCGAGCGGCTCGCCCGGGTCGAGCAGAACCTGGGCAGTCCGGGCACCTTCGCGCTGCTGCTGCTCGACCTCGACCGTTTCAAGGTCATCAACGACTCGCTCGGCCACCAGGCGGGCGACGCCCTGCTCACCCAGGTCGGTTCGCGCATCTCCGACGCCCTGCGCCCCGGCGACCTGCATGCCAGGCTCGGCGGCGACGAGTTCGCGGTGCTGCTCGAGGACGCCGACTGCGACGCGGCCCGCAGCGTCGCCGACCGGGTGCTGGCCGTGCTTGCCGACCCCTTCGACGTCGGCGGGGTGACCCTGCACGTGGGCGCGAGCATCGGCGCCGCCGTCTATCCGGAGCACGCCCAGGACGCCCAGACGCTGCTGCGCCGCGCGGACGTCGCGATGTACTCGGCGAAGACGAACCGCAGCGGCGTCGAGGCCTACCATCCGGGGGCCGACACGAACAGCCTCGCCCGCCTGGACCTGATCGAGGCGCTGCGCGCGGCCCTCGGCACCGGTCAGCTCGAGGTCCACTACCAGGTCAAGGTCGCGTTGGACTCCGGCCGGGCGGACGCCGTCGAGGCGCTCGTGCGCTGGCGGCATCCCACCCGCGGGCTGCTCGCGCCGTGCGACTTCGTCCCGTTGGCCGAGCAGGCCGGCTTCATGCGGATGCTCACCATCGAGGTGCTGCAGAGCGCGCTCGACCAGTGCCGGCGCTGGCACGCCGCCGGCCTGGACGTCGCCGTCGCGGTGAACCTCTCCGCGTCCGACCTGCTCGACCGGGGCTTCCCGGAGGAGGTCAGCCGCATGCTCACCGGCTTCGGGCTGAGCCCCGCCGCACTGGAGCTGGAGGTCACCGAGACGACGCTGATGCTGGACCGGGCCCGCTCGGCGAACGTGCTCGGGCAGTTGCGGGAACTCGGCGTCGGCATCGCCGTGGACGACTACGGGACCGGGTACTCCTCGCTCGCCCGGCTGCTCGAGCTGCCGGTGACGGTGCTGAAGCTCGACAAGTCGTTCATCCAGCGGCTGGAGCACGACAAGCGGGCGGAGGCGATCGTGCGCTCCACCGTGCAGCTCGCCCACTCGCTGGACCTGCGCATCGTCGTCGAGGGCGTGGAGACGCCGGCCGCGCTGCGGATGCTCACCGACGTCGGCTGCGACCTGGCCCAGGGCTACCTGCTCGGCGAACCCGGACCACCCGAGCAGATCACCGAACAGCTGCGGCGGCGCGCGTCACCGGATGGGACGATCGATGTCGGGTCCGTGCCCGGCTCCGGCGGCCGGACCACGATCGCCGGGCCGGCGTACCCGCCGTCCGGGGAAGGCGCCATCGGCCGCGATGCCACCGCCCGCGACGGCGGAGCGCGCGACGGGGGCACGCGGGAGAGCAGTTCTCGCGACGGCGATGCCCGCGACGGCGGCGCCCGCGACGGCGGCGCGCGGGAGGGTGGTACGAGGGAGGCCGCCGCGCTGGCGGCGCGTGCCGCGGCCCGCGGCGGCCGGCGGGCGGGCGGGCACGCCACGACGAGGGAGGTACCGTGCTGATCACATCAGTCGCGGCGCCCGCGCGCGGTCCCGCGCGGGGCTCGTGGCGCTGACCGCCCCGCCCCGCCCCCTGGGGCCCACCGTGTGGGATGGCGTCTCGCTGTGGCGCAGTCCGGGCCGGGCGCCCGTCGCGGTCGGCGGCACGCTGGACCCGCCGACTCTCATCGGCGCCTACCGCGCGGGTGCCTTCCCCTGGCCCAGCGACGACGACCAGGACGCCGACGGCAAGGACGCCGACGGCAAGAACGGGGAGGTCACGAACGGGGAGGGGTCCGGGACGGGTGTGGCGGTACGGCTGCGGGACCTGCTACGGGCGGCCGTCGCCGCGCGGCGGGTCCTGCACCTGTCGCCGGAGCGCCCCGGTGGCTACGACCTGCCCTGGTGGAGCCCGGACCCGCGGGCGGTGATCCCGGCCGGCGGGGTGCGGGTGAACCGCTCGCTGCGCAAGCGGCTGCGCAACTGCGGCTGGACCACGACCGTCGACGAGGCGTTCGTCGACGTGGTCCGCGGCTGCCAGCGCGGCGGCACGTCCGGCTGGATCACCGACGAGCTGATCGACGGCTACGCCGAGCTGCACGCGCTGGGCTGGGCGCACAGCGTGGAGGTCTGGGACGGCGACGACCTCGTCGGCGGCGTCTACGGGGTGGGGGTCGGCGGGGTGTTCGCCGGCGAGTCGATGTTCCACACCCGCACCGACGGGTCCAAGGTGGCGCTCGCCGACTTCGACGCCCGGTTCGCCGCCGCGGGCGGCGTCCTGCTCGACGTGCAGATGACCACCGACCATCTGCTGAGCCTCGGTGCCCGGGAGGTGCCCCGCCGCGACTACCTCGAGGTGCTCGAACGGGTCCGCGACGTCGACGTCCGGCTAGAGCGGGACCGTCACCCCGTCAGCCGCCTCGCCCCGCCGGACGCCTGACCCACCGGGCGCCCCGCCGCACCGGACGCCTGGCCGTCACCGGGTGCCGCAGCCGCGCCCGACGCCCTTCAGGCAGGAGGCCGCACCCGGCGGCGACCCCCGGACGGGCCCACGGCGGCGGTGGCGCCGTCCGCCGGCGTGAGGCAGACCGTCAGCCGGCCGGCGGGGCGCCCACCGGCAGCAGGGGGTAGCGTGCGGCCGCGTCACCGAGGACGGTGAGCAGGTCGTCGATCTCGGCGTCGGTGTTCGCCGCCGTGATCTGGATGCGCACGCCGACCTGGTCGCGCGGGACCACCGGGAAGGGCACCACGGAGGCGAAGACACCCCGGTCGTACAGGTAGCGGCCCAGCTCGTCGGCCCGATCCGGGTCCGTGAGCGGGATCTCGACGATCGGGAAACCGCTCGTGTTCAGGGTGCCGAGCCCGAGCCGGCGCAGCCCGTCGAGAAGGCGGGACGTCAGCCGGTGCAGCCGGGCCCGCAGCTCGTCGCCGCGCCGCTCGTTGACCTGAAGCCCCACCAGACCAGTGGCCAGGGAGGCCACCGGCGAGGGTCCGGAGAAGATGTACGGCCCGGCCGCGGACTTCAGGTACTCCTTGACCTCCGTCGGGCAGGCGACGAAGGCGAGCAGCGACGAGTACGCCTTGGAGAACCCGCCGACCAGGATCAGATGGTCGTAGGACTCGCCGAGATGGCGCACGATGCCGTTGCCCCGATCGCCGTAGGGGCTCGACTCGGCCGGGCCGCGCTCCCCGACGACGCCGAAACCGTGCGCGTCGTCGACGTAGAGCAGCGCGTCGTGCTCCCGGGCGAGCGCGAGCAGCTCGGCCAGCGGCGGCCCGTTGCCGGTCATGCTGTGCACGCCGTCGACACAGATCAGCCGGGGGAACGGTGCGGTGCGCAGCCGGCGCTCCAGCCGGTCGAGCCGGTCCTCGCGGAAGCGGCCGACGGTGCCGCCGCGGGCGGCGGTCATCGCGGCACCCTCGTGGGCGGTCTGGTGAGCGTGGACCTCGACGAACAACGAGCCGGTACCGACCAGCGCCGGCAGCACCGACAGCTGGATGTGGGTGATGGTGGGCAGCAGCAGCGCGTCCTCGGCGCCGAGCAGGCTGGCCAGGGAGCGCTCGATCTCGTCATAGGGCACCGGACTGGCGATGAGTCTGGACCAGCTCGGATGAGTGCCCCACCGGTCAAGATAGGACGGGACCGTCTCGATGATCTCGCGATCCAGATCGAGGCCGAGATAGTTGCAGGATGCGAAATCTGTGAGCCAATGGTCACCGATCCGTATCCGGCGACCGTCGATCTCGTCGACGATGGCATCGTAAAAGGGTGCGTGCCGGCGCATCCGATCAAGTTCCGACCGCAGGCCCATTGAGTGGTCGAGCACATAGCGCCAGGCAGGCGAGAATGTGTCGCGGGCCCGTGGTAGAGATCGGGCTGGCGCCTCGAAGGTGTCGGTCATCCCGGCGCCTAGCTGGCCAGTTGGCACGAGTCGAAGATCATCCGACCGGGTGGGGCGATCTCGCCTACCACAGGAGGTCGAAGAAGTCCGGCCCTTGGCAGCACTGCCGGAATGAGCCGGGCGGTCGGGCACGCCACAACCATCACCAATCCTTGGGATCGTCGAGAACATACGTCGCCGGGACAGGGAACGAGGAAGCACCAAACGGACCAAGGTAAATCTTTCGCAATGAGACGATAAGCCTTGCGTCCAGGTAATTCCAGAAATTGCCGGCGACCAGGCCGAACGACCCGAACTGGATGATCAGTACGGCCCACGGTTCGACGGGTCCGACGACTCGGCCGGCGGTTCCGACGGCGCGGCCGATCCCCGGGCCGGGTGCCCGGCCGCACGCCCGGCCCGGGGTCGGGGCGGGGCCGGGGGGTGCCCACCGTGCGGGTGTTATCGTCCCCGCCATGTCTGACACGGCGGCATCCACGGCGAAATCCGCCGAGCCCACGGGAGAAACCGAGCCCACGGGAACCGCGGCGTCCTCCGCCGTCCCGGCCTCGGCGGCCCCGGTGGCCTCGGCGGCGGCCCCGGACCAGGCGTCGCCGTTGCGCACCCTGCCCTACTCCGGCTGGGGCCTGAACCGGTCGAAGACGCTGTTCCTCGCGCACCGCAAGGAGCCTGTCGACCCGGCCGGCTTCTACTCGCTGATCGCCGCGGACTCCGTCCGCCAGCTGCTGCGCTACACCTCCCTGACCGACCAGCTGGTCCTCGACGTCGGCGGCGGCCCGGGCTATTTCCGCTCCGCGTTCCTCGACGCCGGCGCCCGCTACGTGTGGGTCGAGCCGGACGTGTCGGAGATGGAGGCGGGCGGCATCGACGACGTGCCGGGACGGGTCCGCGGCAGCGCGCTGGACCTGCCGTTCCTGTCCGGCAGCATCGACCTGTGCTACACGTCCAACGTGCTGGAGCACGTGCCGGACCCGTGGCGGATGTGCTCCGAGCTGGTCCGGGTGACCCGCCCCGGCGGGCTGATCTTCCTGAGCTACACGAACTGGCTCTCGCCCTGGGGCGGCCACGAGACGGCGCCGTGGCACTACCTCGGCGGCGACCGCGCCGCGGCCCGCTTCGAGCGGCGCCGGGGCCACGCGCCGAAGAACATCTACGGCCGGACCCTGTTCCCGGTGTCCGTCGCCGACACCCTGTCCTGGGCCCGCCGCCGCGCCGACGTCGAGATCCTCGACGCGATGCCCCGCTACCTGCCCGACTGGGCGAAGGTGATCCTCCGGGTGCCCGGCGCCCGGGAGATCGTCACCTGGAACCTCGCCATGGTGCTGCGCAAGCTCTGACGCCGATTCACCGGCCCGGACCGTGGCGCCCGGGCCGACGCGGGTCAGACGAGGCGCAGCTGCTGGCCGGCGACCGGCCGGCGGGCCGCTCGCCGGGACGAGGCGGCGGTGGCGCCGCCGGTCGTCACCAGCGACGCCCCGATGTCGGCGAGGAACGGCGACGGCCGGGTCTCCCCGTCGCCGCGCACGCCCGGCCGGCGGGCCGCCGACGACAGGATCAGCCGGTCACGGGCCCTGGTGACGCCGACGAAGAACAACCTGCGCTCCTCGGCCTCCGCCGCCGCCTCGGCCGCCGCCGCCTCGGCCGACGACCCCTGCCGACCGGCCGGTCCGAACCGCATCGGCAGCAGTCCGTCCTCACAGCCGACGAGGAACACCAGCCCGAACTCCAGGCCCTTGCTCGCGTGCAGGGTGAGCAGACTGACCCGGTCAGCCCGCGGGTCGTACCCGTCGACCTCGCTGGCCATCGTCACCGCCGTGAGGAACCCGTCCAGGTCGGTCCCGGCCGCCGCGGCCGACGGGGCGAGCAGTTCCATCGCGAGCCGCAGCTCGGCCTCGGTCGGTACCCGCCCGCCGGGGAAGCCCTCGGCGCCCGCGGGAGTCGTGGCCGCGCCGAGTTCGGTGCGCAGGGCATCCGCCAGGTCCAAGGCCCGGCTGACCGCGTCCCGCAGCAGCACGGCCACCGGCCGCCCGCCGCCGTTGCCCGGGCCCCCGGCGGTGACGGAACCGTTCATCGCGCCGGATCCGCCACCCGCGCCGTGGCCCGTGGCCGCCTGCGGTCCGGCGCTCGCGCGCAGCATGGCCAGCAGGCCGGCGACGGCGGGGGCGTCGGCCAGCGGCAGGTGCGAGCGCCGCTGGAAGGGGAAGCCGCGCTTCGCCAGCGCCTCCATGATCGGCTCGCCCTGGCGGGTCGTCCGGTACAGCACGGCGATGTCGGCGAACGACAGACCGGCGTCCACCGAGCCGTCGACGCCGGAGTCCAGGGCGTGGAACGAGGTCCCGCCGAGCGCGACGTCGATGCTGTCGACGACGGCGATCGCCTCCTCGGCCTCGCTGGTGTACCGGCGCAGCAGCACCGGGCCGTCGCCGGCGGCACCGCGCACGGCGGTCAGCGTGCGGCCGGGCACGAGGCTCGCCGGCGCGATCACGTCGAGGGCGGCCCGCACGATCGTCGGCGTCGACCGGTAGCCGCGGGTGAGCGCTACCGTGCGCGCGCCCGGATAGTCCCGCTCGAAGCGCAGGAAGAAGCCCACGTCGGCGCCGCGGAAGCTGTAGATGGCCTGGTCCGGGTCGCCGATGACGCTCAGGTTCGCCGCCGGCGGGCACAGCAGCCCCAGCAGCCGGTACTGCAGCTCGTCGGTGTCCTGGTACTCGTCGACCCAGACGTGGCGGAACCGGGCGCGGTAGTGCTCGACCAGCTCCGGGGAGTCCCGCAGCAGGGTCAGCGGCAGCGTGACCAGGTCGTCGAGGTCGACCATGTCTCGTTCACGCAGCTCCGCGTCGTAGCGGGCGAGGACGCCGACCAGGTCGTGGTCGCGGCGGGCCTCGCCGAGGGCTCGCAGCCGCTTGAGCTCGGAGATCCCCGCCGTCACCCGGCGGCGCGCCCGGGCGTCGCCCTCGCCGTGCAGCGCCGCGTCGAGCAGCTGCGCCCGCACCGCGTCGTCGGCGACCCGCACGTGCGCGCCGCGGGCGAGCCGCTCGTGCTGCTCCCGGACGATCGCCAGGCCCAGGCCGTGGAACGTCGTCGCGAGCACGCGCCGTGCCCGCTCCCCCAGCATCGCGTCGAGCCGCTCGGTCAGCTCCCCCGCGGCCCGGCGGGTGAAGGTGACGGCCAGGCACTGCTCGGCCGGCACACCGAGCTCGGCGACGCGGTGGGCGATCGCGTGCACGAGGGTGCGCGTCTTGCCGGTGCCGGGCCCGGCGAGCACGAGCAGCGGTCCGCCCGGATGCGCCGCCGCCCGCCGCTGATCCGGATCCAGCCCGTCGAGGACGGACGGCTCCCCTGACCGCAGCGGAGCGCCGTCCGGCTCCCGCGCCGGACCGTCGGCCTGGTCCGCCCCGCCGTCGGTGCGGTCCGCTCCGCCGCCGGCGCCGATCACGGCGACAGGCGCCATGGCGGGCGCGGCGGCGAGGGCCTCGTCGAGGGATGGGCCGAGCTCGGCGCCCTGTCCGCCGTCAGCCGCCGCGTCGGGCGCAAGCGCGCTGTGCCGGGACCGGCGCCCGCGCCCGGTGGTCTGGCGCGGCACCGGGCGCGCCGGCGCCGCCTCGCCCTGGCGGGGCACCGCCGCGCCGGGCGCGGCCGGGTCGTCGGCCAGGTCGTCGTCGGCCAGGTCGAACAGCGTCCCCCCGCCGCCGCCCAGCTCGTCCGGCTCGAACAGGCGAATGACGCCGTACTCGCCGTCGAAGCCGGCCTGGCGGATCACCTCGCCGCGCCGCAGTCGGGTGATCGCCTCGACCAGCTCGGCGGACCCGACGTCGGCGATGGCCGAGGTCGGGACGTCGCCGAGGATCCGGAGCTCCGGGCCGAGCCGCGACACCAGCGAACTCACCTGCGCGGCGACCGCCTTGCTCTTCGGCCCCACGCCGAGGATCTCGCCGACGACCTCCGGCAGCGGCACCAGTGAGCTGACGTCGCCGGCCGTCGCCGGCCGGGTCCCGGCGGGCCGGTCGGACAGCGCCTCGACCCGGTTGAGCACCCCGACGGTCAGCGGGCCGCCGCAGGTGGGGCAGCGTCCGCCGACCTCCCGGGTCTGCTCCGGGGTCAGCACCACGCCGCACTTGCGGTGACCGTCGAGGTGGTACTTGCCCTCCTCCGGGAAGAACTCGACGGTCCCGGCGAAGCCGTTCCCGCCGCGCAGTGCGGCCTCGATGGCGAAGTAGTCCAGCTCGCAGCCGAAGGCCGTCGCCTCCCTCCCGAGCATCGGCGGGGAGTGCGCGTCGGAGTTGCTGACCAGGCGGTACCGGTCGAGCCCGGAGATCCGCCAGAACATCTCCGGGTCCGCGGACAGGCCCGTCTCCAGGGCGAAGATCTCGTCGGCGAGGTCGGCGTAGCAGTCCTCGACCGCGTCGAAGCCGGACTTCGAGCCCAGCACGGCGAACCACGGCGTCCACACGTGCGCCGGCACCAGGTAGCAGCCGGGACCGCCGGCGAGGGTGATCTCCAGCAGGTCACGGGAGTCGAGGCCGAGGATGGGGCGCCCGTCGGCGGCGAGGTTGCCGATGCGTGCGAGCGCGGCGGTGATGCCGGCGGCGGCCTCGCGGGTCGGCGCGTAAAGCAGGTGGTGCACCTTGCGGGTGCGCTCGCCCCGCTTGTAGATGGTGGAGATCTCGCTGGAGATCATGAATCTGGTGGCCGTGCGGCACGACGCCGGCAGCGTGCGCAGCACCTCGCGCTCGAGGTCGGGCCGCAGCCGGAACAGGCCGGGCTCGGCCGGCACGAGCTTGTCCGCCAGTTCCTGCGACCACGCGGGGTGGGTGAAGTCACCGGTGCCGACGACGGCGATGCCCTTGCGCGCCGCCCACCAGGCCAGGTGCTCAAGGTCGCAGTCGCGGCTGCAGGCCCGTGAGTACCGGGAGTGGATGTGCAAATCAGCATAGAACCGTGACATCACAGATGCGTATGTTGTCGCATCCACCGCCGGCCGTTCGCGGCGGCACGCCGGGCCGGCGGCACCCCGCACCCCAGGCCAACAGCGGGCACACACGTGTCCACCGCTCGCTCATCCCACGGCGACGACGAGGCGACGAAGAACGACGAGACGACGACCCGGCGGCAGCGCGACGACGACCCGGCACCGCGGCCGTCCGGTGGTGTCCCCTGGTGTCCCCGCACGGGGGTGCGGCCCGCGGCCACCTCCGCGACAGGTGGCGCCCGGCGGCGCACCTGCATCGGCACCCCCGGGCGGCGGGGCGGGGCCCACAGCCGGCATTATGCGTAGGAGTAGGGACATCGCCGTGGTCGCGGGCATCCCACCCCCTGGGTCGCGATGCTGGCGGTCCGTGTCGGGACACCACGCGTGGTGTCCCGGCGACAGGCAGGCGCGCGGGGCGCGCCCACGTCGGACTTCCGAGGAGGGCATCGGTTGGCAGTCCACGGACCGCGGGCCCTGCCCCCGGACGGCCCCGGTCGGCGCCAGGCCGCCGGCGCGGCGTCGCGGTGAGCGGCCCCGGCGAGGCGCACGCCCCGACCGCCGACGAGCGCGCCGCCCTGGCGGACCGCTGCCACCGGCTGGTGCGCTTCCTGCACGAACTCGCCGTCGCCCGCGGCACCCGGGTCCGCCGCGTCGAGGAGCATCCGCTCGTCGTCTGGCTGGCCGACCTGCCCACCGGCATCGACCCCGTCGAGCACGCCGGGCCCGGCGAGGTCCTGCTGACGGCGCCGGCAGCCGCCGCGCTGCCCCCGCCACCACCGCCACCACCGATCCTCGCCGACCGGCTCCGGCTGCCCGACGCGGCGCACGCCGACCCCGGCGATCCACCCACCTGGCAGGGTGGCACCGGTCCCGACGACGAGCGGGCCGAGGCCGCCTATCGGGACTGGCTGCCGGGCTGGCGGATCTGGGCTGGGCGGGCCCGCGCCGACGCCGAGCGACGGGCGCTGCACAACACGCTGCACGCCCTCGCCGCCCGGGTCGCCCAGGAGGGTGACGCGCTGGAGCTGGTGCTGGCCACGGGCCTGCTCACCTGGCGGCCGCCCGGCGGCCCGCTCATCCGCGAGCACCTGCTGACCACCCGGGTCGGCTGCGAGATCGACCCGGTCAGCTCCGACATCCGGGTGCGGATCCCAGCGGGCGCGTCGACCCGGCTCGGCGACGGGCCGCTGCTCGACGCCGTCCCGGGCTTCCGCCCCGAGCGGACGAACACCCTGCACGAACGCCTGCACAACCGCCCCGCCGCCCCGCTCGGACCGCTCGACGCACGCCTGCTACGCGACTGGCTCACCCTTGCCCTGGACATTCCCAGCGACGGCTTCACGCCGCAGGCCGCGCCGCCACCGCCACCGGACGGCGACATGCCCGCCCAGGTGAGCCTCGCGCCGGCGCTCGTGCTGCGGGTCCGCGGCCAGGCCGCGCTGCTCGGGTACTACGAGCGGATGCTCGAGGCACTGCGCGGCGACGGCCCGCCACCCCTCGGCCTCGCCCAGCTGGTGGCCACCCTGGACACCCCGCGGCGGCTCGCGTGGCTCGCGGCGGAGGGCGCGACGAGCGGCGACGTGCTCGGCGCGGACCCGCTGCTGCCGCTGCCGACCAGCCCCGAGCAGTCCCGGGTGCTGGAACGGCTCGGCGCCGACAACGGCGTCGTCGTCGAGGGCCCGCCCGGCACGGGGAAGACGCACACGATCGCCAACCTGATCTGCGCGCTGCTCGCCGAGGGCCAGCGCGTCCTCGTCACCAGCCAGAAGGCGCAGGCCCTGCGGGTGCTGCGGGCGAAGCTGCCCCCGGACCTGCAACGCCTGTGCGTCTCGCTGACCGACACGGCGGACCCGACCGAACCCGCCGCCGGGACGGCGTCGGGTTCGGCGGGACCGGCCGGGGCGCCGGGCGCGGAGGTCGGGTCGCCGGAGCTCGCGGCGAGCGTGAACGCGCTGGCCGCTGAGCGGGCCACCTACCAGCCCGAGGCCCTCGAACGCCGCGTCGAGCGGGCGCTGCGGCGGCGCGAGGCCGCGCTAGCCGCCCGGGAGGCGCTCGCCGACCAGGCCCGGACGCTGCGCGCCGCCGAGCTCGCGGTCCATCCGGACGCCGAGGTGGGCCCGGGCTGGGGTGGCACCCGCGCCGCGGTCGCCGCCCGGGTGCGGGCCGGCCGTCCCCGCCACGGCTGGCTGCCGCTGCCCGTCCCCGCGACACCCGCCGCGGCGAGCCCCGCCGGACCCGCCGGACCCGCCGGACCCGCCGGACCTGCCGGATCCGCCGTCGGGGCGGCGCCGCTCACCGACGAGCAGGCGTCGGAGCTGCTCGTGCTGCTCCGGCGGGTCCCCGTCGGTGCGGACGGGGACGCGGGCGTTTCCCTGCCGGACGACGGGCGGCCGGGCGCCGCCGGGCAGTGGCCCGTCCTGGCGGCGACGCGCTTCGCGGCGCTGCTGGACATCGACGCGGCCGCCCGCGCCGCGGCGGACATCGCCCGCGCCGCGCTCGACCCGCCCGCCCGCGGGCTGCTCGACGCGCTCGCCACCGCTCCCGCCGCGTCGGTCGAACCGCTGCGGGTCGCGGTGACCGCTCTCGCCCGCGCCCTCGACGGCCTGGACGCGCACGCCGAACGGCTCAGTGAACGGGACTGGATCCCCGCGGCCCTCGACGACGCCCTGGCCGGGCGCGACCGTCTCCCCTGGGCGAAGGTGAGCGCCGCCGCCCCGCTCGTCGCCGAGGCCATCCGGCACGTCACCGACCTCGGCCTGCACGCCGTCGAACTCCCGGCGGCCGCCCTCGCGCCCGGCATCACCGGCCCGGCCTCGGCCGTGGGTGCCGACGCGGGCGCTGTCGGCGGCGCGGCCGCCGACAGCGCCCTCCTCGGTGCCGCCGCCGCGATCGACCCCGACGCCGACACGGCCCCGCATGGCTACTCCGCACCCGACATCGCGAACGCCGTCGCCGCGGGCACCGGCTGGGACACCACGGCACGGCAGGGCACGGCGCCGGACCCGACCGGCGACGGCGACGCGCAGGATCCCGCCGCGGGCGCCGGCCTCGATCCCGCCACGCTGCTCGCGCGCGGTGAGGCCCTGGCGGCTCACCTCGACGAGGGCGGGGAGGTGCGCCGCCGCTGGCGGCCCCGGGTGCAGCGGGAGGCCGACGCGCTGCTGCGCCACGTCACCGTCGACGGCCTGGCTCCGACCACGCCCGACCTGCTCGCGCTCGCGTTGACCCGGCTGCGCGCCCAACTCGCCGTCGACGCCGCCGAACGGGCCTGGACGCTGATCGGCCGCCCGCCCCGCCCCGCCGACCCGATCGAGTTCCGCCTGTCCCGCCTGGTCGAGGGCCAGCAGGTGATCGAGGCGATCGACGCGGTCGTGGCGGCGCGCGACCAGGTCACAGCGCTCGCCGGCCAGCTCGCGCCCGGCCACCCGCCCGCCGTCGCGTCCGCGCGGCAGATCCGCGGCCTGGCCGCGACGATCGCCGCGCTCGCGCCGGTGACGGCCGCCGCCGCCGCGGACCAGGCACTGACCGACGTCGCGGCCGAGCACGACCGCCTGGCCGCCGCGTCGCATGCGCCCTCCCGCCTCGCCGACGTCGCCGCGGCCACCACCGCCCGCGACCGCGACGCCTACGCCGAGGCCGAGGCCGCCCTGTCCGCGCAGCTGACCCGCCAACGGGACGCCGCCCGGCGCGACGCACTGCTGGCCCAGGTCCGCGCCGCCCATCCGGCCCTCGCCGACCTGCTCACCACCGCGACGACCGCCACCGCGACGACCGCCACCGAGCCGCGCACCGGCGGCGACACGCCGCCAGGTGCCGAGGCCGACGAGGATCCCTGGCCGGGACGGCTGGGCGCGTTCACGGCCGCCTGGTCCTGGGCGCGCGCCGCGAGCTGGCTCGCCCGGGTCGCCGACGCGGACCAGCCGTCCCCCACCGACCTGGACGCGGAGCTGGACGCGGCCGAGGACGTCGTCGCCGCCACCACCGCCGAACTCGCCGGCGCCCGGGCCTGGCGACACTGCCTGGCCCGGATGGGCGCGGAGCAGTCGGCGGCACTGCGGGCCTACGCGGACGCCGTCGCCGCGGGCGGCACCCTGGGCGGACGGCACACCGAGCGCTACCGGCAGGCCGCCCGGGAGGCGATGGAGGTGGCCCAGTCGGCCGTCCCGGCCTGGGTGATGCCGATCGGCGAGGTGCTCTCGACGATCCCGCCGGTGCGGGACAGCTTCGACGTCGTCATCGTCGACGAGGGCAGCCAGGCCGGGCTCGACAGCCTGTTCCTGCTCTGGCTCGCACCCCGGGTGATCGTCGTCGGCGACGACCGGCAGTGCACCCCGCCGGACGATCCCGCCCAGGACTCCGGCGCCGTCCTCGACCGGCTCGACGCCCTGCTGCCCGACGTGCCCTCCTGGCTGCGGGTCGGGTTCACCCCGCGGTCGAGCCTGTTCGGCCTGCTGCGCACCCGCTTCGGCGAGGTGGTCCGGCTGCGCGAGCACTTCCGCTGCATGCCGGAGATCATCGAGTGGTCGTCGGCGATGTTCTACCGGGACGCGCCGCTGGTGCCGCTGCGCCAGTTCGGCGCGGACCGGCTCCCACCGCTGGCCGCCCGGTTCGTGCCGCACGGCGCCACCGTGGCCACCCCCGCCGGCCCGCGCAACCCGGCCGAGGCCGACGCGCTGGTCGCGCAGGTGCTGGCCTGCGCGGAGGACGCCCGCTACGGCGGTCTCACCTTCGGCGTGGTGGTCGCCCAGGGCACCGCGCAGGCCACGCTGATCCGCGACCTGCTCACCGAGCGGATGTCCGCCGCCGAGCATCTGCGCCGCCGGCTGCGGGTCGGCACCCCGGCCGACTTCCAGGGCGACGAACGCGACGTCGTGTTCGTCTCCCTGGTCGTGGCGCCAGCCGACCGACCGGTCCCGCTCACCCGGCTGGAGTACCAGCGGCGGTTCAACGTCGCCGCGTCCCGCGCCCGCGACCAGGTGTGGCTGTTCCACTCGGTGGGCCTCGCCGACCTCGACCACCAGGACCTGCGGCACAGCTATCTGGGGTACGTGCTGTCCTCGGCGCGCTCGGCGGTCCCGCCGGCCGGAGCGCGGGCGCCGTCGCCCGCCGAGGTCCCGCTCGACCGTCCGCATCCCGCGTTCGGCTCGCTGTTCGAGCAGCGGGTGTTCCATCGCATCGCCGAGCGTGGCTACCTCGTCGCTCCGCGGCTGCAGGTCAACGGTCAGGAAATCGACCTGGTCGTCTACGGCGGGCGGGCCCGGTTCGCGGTCGGCTGCGACGGCGACGCCGGCACCGGGCCCGAGCGGATCGCCCGTGACTTCGACCGGGAGCGGGAACTGCGCCGCGCTGGCTGGCGGTTCTGGCGGGTCCGCCAGTCCGACTTCGAGCGCGACCCCGACGCGGCGCTCGCCACGCTGTGGCCGCGCCTCGCCGCCGTCGGGATCGCCCCGCTGGCCCCCGCCGTGACGCCCGGCGCGGCCGGGGTGCCCCTGGCGGGGGCGGGGGCCGGTGAGGTCGCCGTGCCCGCCCGGGGGCGGGTGCGTGCCGGCGTCGACGAGGCGCTCGCCCGCTGGCGGCCGATCGCCCTGTCCGAACTGGAGGGCCTCGATGACGCCCCCGCGCCTGGATGGACGTTGGGGTCCGGCACCGAGCGCGGCTGATCGATGGCGGCGGGATGCCGCGGTCCCGCGGGACCGTCGGACCCGCCCGCGGCCGAGCGCCGGGCCGTCACGTCCTGATCAGTGCGGTAGCTCAGCCGGGCTGGGCACCGCCGGCGACCTCGTCCGGTTCGGGCCGCGCACGGGTGGCCTCGCCCAGCGGCTGGCGCGGGCTCGGCCAGCCGGACTCGTCGGCGCCGCCGGCCGCGGGCTCGCCGAGTTCCGGGTCCCCGCCGTGGGTGGGATCGGCGTCAGGGCCGGGATCACCGGCGTCGCCGCCGCCGCCGATGCGGGCGAACGCGGGGCGGGCCAGCCGGGTCTTCGTCGCCAGCGGGTCGGGGAAGTCGGCCCGGCGGATCAGGCAGAACGCGGTCTGCGGCCCCGGGCCGAGGTGGCCGACGCGCAGATGGGCCGCGGCCGCGAGGTAGGCCACCGCGTCCGCGCGGTCCAGGCCGAGCCTGCTGTGCAGGAACAGCACGGCCGAGCGGGTGGCGCGGCGGATCGCCTCGGCGAGCTCCATGTCGACGCCCACCGTCACCCAGCTCGCGTCGGTCTCGATGAACGGCTCGCGCAGCGCGCCCAGCACGGCCGTCGCGCCCGCGTCGCGCAGGGCGCTCAGCCGCAGGGTCGCCCGCAGCGGGCCCTCCAGCGCCGTGGCGCCGATCTTTCCCTCGCCGAGGGCGTAGTGCGGGTCGCCGACGGCGAACAGCGCGCCCGCGACCTGGACCGGCAGGTACAGGCGGGCGCCGGTGCCAAGCTCCCCGCAGTCCAGGGCACCACCGTGCGGTCCGACCGAGGTCGACGCGATCACCTCGGTGGTACTGTCCACCGCGACCGCCATGACGCCCAGGAACGGGGCCAGCGGAAAGCGGGTGCGGGTGCCGCCGACTCCGGCCAGCGCCCCGAACAGGCGGCCGCGTCGGCGCTCGACGGCACAGAAGGTGGTGAGGGTGCCGAAGCGCTGCCAGTGCCGCTCACCAGCGCCCGGCTCCGGCGGGCCGCCCTCGGGGACCTCGCCGGCGAGCAGGCCCGCGCCGTGCCGGGTCGACACGATGCCGTACCGGGCCCGCGGATGCAGCGAGACGACGTCGACCCGCAGCACGTCGCCCGGCTGGGCGCCGCGCACGAGCACCGGGCCGGTCACGATGTGCGGAGCGTCCACCCCGAACCGGTGGGGCAGGCTGGACGACGCGATCGCCCGCGCGTCCGCCAGCACCTCCGGGGCAGCCACGCCGAGGTCCGCGAAGAAGGCGTCCGGGTCGCGTCCCTGGTCGCCGAGAACGCCCTCCTGGCTCACGGTGTCGAACGTCACCGTGGCACCCGAGTCGACACTGAGAACCGGTCTGGTCAGCGCGTTCGGTAGTTCACCCCAGGTGACGGTCTCCGGGGTGGAGGGCAGGTAGTGCCTACCCTCGATCTTGCCGCGGCCAGGTTGCAGCGCCACCGGCGGCCCTACAGGGCCCGGGGCCGGCCGGGCGGCCCGCCGGCGTGCCGAGCCGCCGCGGCGGGCACTCGAGCGACCCGCTGGGGCCAGGTGGACGACGCGGGTCGCGCGAAGTGACAGGGCAGGTTGCGCACCCGCGACAGATTTTCAGTGGAATATGACAGAAAGGTCACGTAATTGTTGCGATCACCGTCATTCCGCGCCGACCTGCGGTTCGGGTGGGTGAGCACGGCGTCCGCGCCCGTGGCGAACGGTCGGATCCCGACGGTGGGGGGGCGCCTCGGTGCCATCGCGTGGGCCCCGGCGCGGTGAGCCCGACACTGCGCGACCTCGGCGAGTTCGAGCTGATCAGGCAGCTCACCGCCCGGTTCGCGAGAACCTCGGACGTGCTGGTCGGGCCCGGCGACGACGCGGCCGTCCTCGCCGCCGCGGACGGCCGGGTGGTCGTCACGACCGATCTGCTGCTACAGGGCCGCCATTTCCGCCTGGACTGGTCGTCCGGGACGGACGTCGGGCACAAGGCAGCGGCCCAGAACCTCGCCGACGTGGCGGCGATGGGGGCCCGCCCGACCGGGTTGTTCGTCGGCTTCGCGGGGCCCGGGCAGCTCGACGCCGCGTGGGCGCTGGCCCTCGCCGACGGGCTGGCCGCCGAGTGCGCGCGGGCCGGCGCGAGCGTCGCGGGCGGCGACGTCAGCTCGGCCGACTCGATCATGCTGGGCGTGACCGCTCTCGGTGATCTCGCCGGACGGCCGCCGGTGCTGCGCTCCGGCGCCCGCCCGGGTGACGTGGTGGTACTTGCGGGGCCCGTCGGCCACGCCGAGGCCGGGCTCGCGCTGCTGACCGCCGGGCGCGACGGCTGGGAGGATCTCGTCGCGGCGCACCGCCGGCCGCGCCCGCCCTACCGGCTCGGGCCCGTGCTGGCGGCGGCGGGCGCGACGGCCATGTGCGACGTGTCGGACGGGCTGGCCCAGGATCTCGGCCACATCGCGGCCGCCTCCGGGGTGCGCGTCGAGATCCGCTCGGCCGCGCTGGAGATCGGCCCGCGGATGCGCTCGGCGGCGGCGGCACTCGGCGTGGATCCGCTCGGCTGGGCGCTGGCCGGCGGGGAGGACCATTCCCTCGTCGCCTGCCTGCCACCGACGGTGCCGCCGCCCGCCGGGTGCGTTCCGATCGGAACGGTCCTGCTCGGTGACGGCGTGACGGTGGACGGCCAGCCGCCCGCCGGCCCGGGCGGCTGGAACCACTTCGACTGATACCGCCGAGACGCCAGCCGCCCCGTGCCTCGGGCGTGCTGGAAGGTTGGGCGCCGGCCCGCCAGGTCGCCTCACGGGCGTAGGTCGCTCGAAGCGACTTTTATTGGGTCCGGGGGCCATGATGCGGACCGGCGCTACCCACTCTAACGGATGTCACCCGCGCCGCGTTCCCGAGACGAAAAACCTCGACGAAAGGCCCGGATCGGACACACGTCGCCCACCCTGGCGACCACGGACGGTATCGCCCTCTCGGCCCGCCGCTGGCCGCGCGTGCCGCCGGGCGGACACCGGCCGGGCACGCAGCGCCCGTGTGACCCGACAGGGCGGGACCAGTGCGGCTGCCGCCGCAGGGAGCGGGTAGCCTGAGCAGACGGTGGCAGAAGGGCCTTTCGGAGGCCGTGAAGTGAGACCGTGGATAGAGGCGAATGGCCCCGTGACAGCACCGACGGTTCCTGCGTCCGGACCTGACTTCGGACCCAACGAATGGCTGGTCTTCGAGATCTACCAGCAGTTTCTCGAAGATCCGCAGAGCGTGTCGCCGGAGTGGCGGGAGTTTCTCTCCGACTACGAGCCGACCGCGCCGCCGACCGGCCCAGGCACCGCCGGGACGGCCGCCGCCGCGGCGCCGAACGGATCGTCCCCCGCCGCGGCCGGCGAGCCGGCGCCCCGCACCGTGGCCACCGCCGTCATCACCACCCTCTCCGACGCCCTGGCCGCCGCCGCGCATCCCGCCTGACCGGCACGTGGTGGGGCCGGTGCGGCCCGCGGCGTGAGATCGGCGCAGGTCGGAGCACTGCGATGATGCGCAGTGTAACGATCTTTGCT
>NZ_JCBATA010000096.1:0-20429 GCF_059816245.1 Frankia sp. RB5 | reverse complement strand
CGAGTCAACCCCGAGATCCGCCTCCAGATCCATCCCGGTGTCGATCATGTCCGGGGCATAGCCCGTCTTCTCCGCCACCACGTCCACCAGCGCGGACCGCACCGCGTCCCGGTCGAGCGCCACGCCGGACGTCCCCGGCGAGGTGGGCGCCCCGGCCACGGGAGCGGCAGGGGCGGGAGTGACGGTGCCGGCGGAGGTGGCGGTAGCAGCGGCAGTGGAGGCCGCGTCGGGTGTCGCCGGGAGGGACGCGGCGACGTACTCGGTGATCTGGTCGAGGGTCCGCAGCTCGGCGAGCTGCTCCGGGCCGACCGTCGGCGCCTGCGGGAACCGCTCCCGCAAGGCCCCGAGCACCTGCACCCGCTTGATCGAGTCAACCCCGAGATCCGCCTCCAGATCCATCCCGGTGTCGATCATGTCCGGGGCATAGCCCGTCTTCTCCGCGACGACATCGATCAGCGTCGAGCGCACCGCGTCCCGGTCGAGCACGGCAGGCTCGGGGGCCGGCGCGGGCGCTGGAAGAGTGGGGACCCGCGCAGGGCCGGTCGGCGCGGCGGGAACGGACGGCGCGAACGGCGCGAAGGGCACGCTCGGCACGACGGGTGCGGAGGGGGCTGGGACAGGGGCGCTCAGCGGCGGCGCGGTGGGCAGGGCGCGGGCTCCCAGCGCCGCGGCGGGCGGCGCGGCCGGAAGAACCCGCCGGCCCACGGCGCCGGGGGCCGTCGGGTCGAGGGTGGCCAGCTCCAGCTCGGCGAGCTGGGCCAGCACGTCGTTGGCCTGCGCATGGGTCTGGCCGATCACGACACTCTGGTTCGCGACCGTGGCGATGGCGTCGGCGAACCGCGGGTCCTCGCGACCACCGCGCTGGTACTCGTGCAGCGCGTCGACCAGGCGGCTGGCCACGTCGAGCTGGCCGGTGAGGTAGACGGCGTGCAGGTTGACCTGCTGGGCGAGGACGTCGTCCGGGCTGACGGCCGGGATCGCACCGCCCACGCCGGCCGGCGCGCCGTAGGGGTGCGCGTCGTCCACCCCACCGTGCGCGAGGGCGCCGATCGTGGTCGCGCCGTTCACCTCGGCGCTGGTCACGGTCTGGCCGGTCACGGACGCTCCGTTCGTTGGGGCGCCGAGTGCGCCGGCACCGTTCGCATGGGCACCGCCGGTGTGGACGCCGTTCGTGTGCGCGCCGTTCGTGTGCACACCGCTCGCACCGACGAGGTCCGCCGCCCCGGCCGCGACCGAGGACGCCACGGCCGGGGCGGTCGCGGCCGGGGGCGGCGTGGTCACAGCCCTGGCAACCGTGGCAGCGGTGTCAGCCGTGGTGGACGGGGTGACGGCGGGAGCGGCGGCGTTCGCGGCGGGGGCCTGCACGGGGATCGCGGCCACGGAGAGGCGGTAGTCGCTGGTCAGGGCGGCGGCGTAGGCGTCGCGGCGGGTCGGCGGGGTGTACTCGGGGGCGGAGAGGGTGACCGTCGGGCCCTTGGTGGTGACGGCCGCGGGCGGCTCCGCCTGGTAGCGGTTGATGTCGGCCAGCGGCACGCCGAGCACGGCGAGCTGGACGGCGGCGGCCTTCAGGGTGACGTCGCTGTCGCCGAGCGGTCCGGCGTCGGTGGCGATCGCGACGACGCCGGCGTCGGGAAGGATCTGGCGGACGAGCCGGGTGAGCACCTGCTTCGGGCCGAACTCGACGAACACGGTGGCGCCGGCGGCGTGCGCGGCGCGTACGGCGGCGACGAACTCGACCGGTTCGAGCAGCTGGCGGGCGAGCACGGCGGCGTTGGCGGCTGGGTCCGCGCCGTAGCTCGCGCCGTCGGTGTTCGGGTAGACGGGCGCGGACGGCTCGGCGACCGGGGTCGAGGCGAGCGCCGCGGCGAACCGGTCGACGGCGTGCGCGACGTAGCGCGTGTGGAACGCGGCGGACACCGGCAGCGTCCGGGCGTCGAGCCCCTCGTCGGCGCAGCGGCGCACGAACGCGGCCACCGCCTCGCCGGGGCCGCCGACGACGACCTGCTCGGGGGCGTTGTGGTTGCAGACGACGACGTCGGGGTGGTCGGCGAGCAGCTCCGTGACCCGCTCACGGCTCGCCGGCACCGCGGCCATCGTGCCCGTCTCGGTGGCACCCGACGCGTCGGCCCCGGACTCGGCGGAGGCGGCGGAGGCGGGGCCGGGGGCGGGCGGGGCCATGGCGCGGCCACGCTCGCGGGCGAGGCGGAAGAAGCCCTCGGCGTCGACGGCGCCGGCGGCGTGCAGGGCGGTCAGCTCGCCGAAGCTGTGGCCGAGGAAGCCGGCCGGGCGCAGTCCGAGTTCGTGCAGGTAGCGGTACTGGCCGACGGACAGCGCGCCGATCGCAGGCTGGGCGTGCTCGGTGGCGCGCAGGGCCGTCTCCTGGCGCTGGCGCTCGGCGGCGTCGAACACCGGCGGTGGGAACACGATCGACGCGAGCCGGCGCGGCGCGCCATCGAAGGCGGCGTTGGCCTCGTCGAAGGCGGCACCGACCGGCGGCACGTTGACCGCGGCTTCCAGGCCCATGTCGAGGTACTGGCTGCCCTGCCCGGCGAACAGCGCGGCGACGGTGACATCCGTGCGGCCGCTCGCGCGGAAGTGGACGCCACGCGGGTGCGACCATTCGGTCGCCTCGAGGTCGCGCTCCAGCTGGGCGATGGCGAGCTCGCGCAGGTCCTCGGCGGTCTCCTCGTCGGCGGCGGCGAACCCGACGCGGGCGGCGTCCGGGGGGACCGCGCCGTCGACCGCCGGCGCGCCGGAGCGCAGCAGCTCCAGCAGCGCGGCGGTGTCGGGGGCGTGCCACAGGTACGCGCGGGCGGTGCGGTGCAGCACCCGCAGGTCGGTGCGGTCGCCGCTGTACTCCTCCAGCACGACGTGGAAGTTCGTCCCACCGAAGCCCATCGCGGAGGCGGCGGCGCGGCGCACGGGACGGTGCGGGTCGCGGATCCACGGCCGGTTGGCGATGTTGACGTAGAACGGAGCGTCGCCGAAGTCGACGGCGCTGTTCGGCCGGTCGACGTTGATCGTCGGCGGGAGCACCTTGTGGTAGAGCCCGAGGGCGAGCTTCATCAGGCTCGCGGCGCCGGCGGCGCCCTTGGTGTGGCCGATCTGCGACTTGACGCTGCCGAGCGCCGCGTAGTGCTTCTCGTCGCTGGCGTCGCGCAGCAGGCCACTCAGCGCGGTGAGCTCGGTGCGGTCGCCGACGGCGGTGCCGGTGGCGTGCGCCTCGAACAGCTCCACCGAGTCGGGGGTGCACTCGGCGTCGGCGTAGGCGCGGTCGAGGGCGACCCGCTGCCCCTCGGCGCGCGGGGCGTAGATGCTCTTGAACCGGCCGTCGCTGGATGAGCCGAGGCCGCGGATGACGGCGTAGATCCGGTTGCCGTCCCGCTCGGCGTCGGCGAGGCGGCGCAGCGCCAGCATGCCGATGCCCTCGCCGAGCAGGGTGCCGTCGGCGTCGTCGGAGAAGGGGCTGATCGTGCCGCTCTTCGACAGCGCCGAGACCTTGGAGAAGCACAGGTAGATGAAGATCGTGTTCTCGGTGTCGACGCCACCGGTGATCATCGTGTCGGCACGGCCGTCGACGAGCTCGGCGATGGCCAGGCGCACCGCGGACAGCGAGGCCGCGCAGGCCGCGTCCACTGTCGTGTTGATGCCGCCGAGGTCGAGGCGGTTCGCGACCCGGCCGGCGACCACGTTCGCGAGCAGTCCGGGGAAGGAGTTCTCCTCCCACGGCGCGTAGGCGGTGACGTAACGCTTCACGAGCTCGTCGGCGTCGGCGTCGGACAGGCCCATGCTGCGGGCCGCCTCGCGCAGCACCGGCGTGGACAGCCGGGCGGCCAGCGGGTGCATCAGCGGAACGGGCCCGGTGGTGCCGAGTACGACGCCGGTGCGCCCGGCGTCGTACCAGTCCGCGTCCTTGCCGGCGAGGTCCCGGGCGCCGGCGTCGCGCAGCAGGTCGCGGGCGACGCCGAGGCTCAGCGTCTGCATGGTGCTGGTGACCTCGAGCTGGTTCGGCGGCATGCCGAACTCCAGCGGGCTGAACTCGACGTCCGGGATGAACGCGCCGCGCCGCGAGTAGGTGCGGTCCGGGGTGGCGGGGTCGGCGTCGTAGTAGTCGTCGAGGCTCCAGCGCGACGCCGGGACCTCGGTGGTGCAGTCGGCGCCGTCGACGACGTTCTGCCAGTACTCGCGATGGTTGCGGGCCATCGGGAACAGGCCCGACATGCCGACGATCGCGATCGGGTTGCGGGCGAGCCGCCGGGCGTCGAGGTCGACGGGTTCGCTCGGGCGCGCGGGCTGCGCTGGCTTGGGCACGGGAATCCCTTCTCGGCCGGTCAGGGGGCCGGCTGGACGGTCCGGATCGGTGTGGACGCTCCGGATCAGGCAGCCGTCAGCCAGGACGCTCGCTCGACGAGGTCCGCCATGTCCTCGGCGAAACGGCGGTGTCCGTCGGTGTTCGGGTGCAGGCCGTCCTCGCTCCACAGCCCCCGGCCCGACCATTCGGGCCCGGCGGCGATGTCGAGGTGCAGCGTGCGGGTGGCTTCGCAGACCTCGCGCAGCACGGTGTTCGCGAACGCGAAGCGCTCGCGCAGCAGGTTGCGGAACTCGTCCGGCAGCGGGAGGTTCGCGGGGATGTCCGGGTAGCTGGCGGTGAACACGGTGGTGTCCAGGCCCGCCAGTGACCCGAAGATGGTGTGCAGGTTGCGGGCGAAGCGGTCGGGCGCCCAGTCCTGCACCATGTCGTTGACGCCGACGACGACGCCGATCAGCGGCGCCTTGCGGGCCAGCGCCTGGTGCAGCTGCCGGTCGACGACCTCCTGGGTGGTCGCCTGGTAGGCGCCGAGGTTGCGGGACTCGCGGGGGGAAACCCCCATCCGCCGGGCGAACCGGCGGGCCCAGCCGATGTACGAGCCGTCGGCGCCGACGTCGCCGCGGCCCTCGACGAAGCTGTCACCAAGAGCGGTGAACCTCACTGTGGGCATTGTTCGCCTCCGTGTCGGGGCCGCGGCGCGACGCGATGTTCAGCTGTGGATCAGAGCGCGGGGAGCCGCCCGGGCAGGCCGGGTGGCGTCGCGCCGGAAAGCAGGGTCAGGACTTGGTGAGGAAGCGTCGGTCGGCCGGGAAGTCGACCTTCTCGTAGAGCGCCGCGAGGTTCGCGGGGGCAAAGAACTCCTCGCCCGGAACACCGCCGGAGATGAGGCCGAAGAACTTCGTGGTGTACTCACGGTCCATGCTGGTGGCCCGGAATACCGAGTCATAGTAGGGGGTGAGGCTCAGTTCCGCGAGGCTGCAGGTGAGTTCGAACGTTCCATTGCTCTCCGCGTCGCGGATCTTGGTGTACTCGGCGACGACCTCATCGATCGGGCGGGCGCCGAAAAGACCCTCGTGCAGCTTCTCGGCGAGTACCTCGCTGTACTTCAGGGCGTCGGTGATGCCCCAGCCGGTGAACGGGTCCTTGTGGTAGCCGGCGTCGCCGACGAGGGCCCAGCCGGGACCGGCCGAACGGCGGTAGAAGTTGTCCGGGTAGGACATCGCCCGGAAGTTCTCCTCACGCTTCCCGTTGGCCCGGATGTCGTCGCCGAGCACCGGGTCGATCTGGTCGAAGATCTCCTGGAAGCTGCCGTCGATGTCGGCGCGGAACTCCCGCAGCCGCTCCCGCCGGCGCATGACGGCGACCAGGTGCTGGTTGTCGTGGGTCGGCCAGACGCCGAACTGCTGCGGGTCGTTGCCGGTCCGGTGCTGGAACTCCCAGTCCAGGCCGCTGTAGTACGAGTAGTAGACGAAGCAGGCAGCCGGGACGGAGCGGTAGATCTCAGCGCCGACCAGGCCCGCGACCGTCGAGTTGCGGCCGTCCGCGCCCACCACGAACTGCGAGCGGAACTCCTGCTCGGGACCGTCGCCGAACCGGCCGCGAATGCCGGCCGCGCGCCCCTCGGAGAAGATCACCTCGGTGACGGTGAAGCCTTCGAGAACCTCGGCACCGGACTTCCGGGCCTCGTCGACCAGGATTTCGTCGAGGATGGTCCGGCGCGGCGAGTACGTCGCGTCGATCCCGTCGATCGGATCGGCGAAACCCTCGAGGAAGATATCGGTGTACGAGAAGTTCAGGTGGCGCATCGGCGGCACTCCGGTCGCGACGAGGCGGTCCAGAATCCCCCAGTCCTGCAGCCGGGAGAGGCCGGCCTGGTGAATGTAGTGGGTGGACACCGTGTCACTGGGGAACGTGGCGCGGTCCACCACGAGAACCTTGTGGCCGCGCCTTGCGAGCAGCATCGCCAGGGGCGATCCGGCGCAGCGTGCGCCCACCACGATGACGTCGTACATCTGCGGGGTCCTCCCGTTGTCGGCCGGCGGCGGCCGGCTGCGTTCGGTGCGGGCTGGGGTTCCTTGTCATGGTGCTGACCTGGCAGATCCATGGTCAACGGACCGGCCGACATGTCATCGGCCGATAAGTCGAGACAATCGAGTGGCCGATATCACTGGTAAAGAAATGCGATCGCGTCGGTGAAATCCCGCTCGATGGCGGCGCGACGCAGCTTCATCGACGGGGTCAGATGACCACCGTCGACGGTGAAGTCGGTCTCGAGGACGCGGAACCGGCGGATCGACTCGGCCCGGGACACCAGACTGTTCGCGTCGTCGATGGCGAGCTGCAGCTCGGCGAGCAGCCGCGGGTTGTCCCGCCAGTCACCGCCCGCCCCGTCGCCATCCACACCGTCGCCGTCCACACCGTCGCCGTCCACACCGTCGCCGTCCACACCGTCGCCCGCGCCCGCGCTGTCGCCCGCGGCGGGCGTGAGCGGGACGCCGTTCGCGGCGGCCCAGGCCGCCAGTGGAGCGGCTTCCAGGGTGAGCAGCGCCGAGACGAACGACCGGCCCTCGCCGACCACCATGCAGTTGCTCACCAGCGGGTGCAGCCGGACCCGGTCCTCCAGCGGGGTGGGCGCGACGTTCTTGCCGCCGGCGGTCACCAGGATCTCCTTGCGGCGACCGGTGATGACCAGGTAGCCGTCGTCGTCGAGATGACCGACATCGCCGGTGTGCAGCCACCGCTGCTCGGACGGTCCGGTGGCGTCGCGGCTGACGTCGCCCGCCGCGCGCGACCAGTAGCCCGGGGAGACGTTGGCGCCCGCCACGAGCACCTCACCGTCGTCCGCGATGGCGACCGTCGTGCCCGGGATCGGCCGTCCGACGGTGCCGCGCCGGTTCGTCGCCGGCTGGTTGACGGTGACCGCGGTCGCCGCCTCGGTGAGGCCGTAGCAGTTGAGGACGTTGACGCCGGCACTGGCGAAGAACGCCTCCGTCGTCGCGTCCAGCGACGCCCCGCCGGAGATCACCTGGGTCAGCCGCCCGCCGCACACCGCGGCGACCTCGTCGTGCGGCAGGTCCCGCACCCGCTTGCGGATCTTCTCCAGCGCGTACGGGACGAGGGCCAGGAAGCTCGGGCGGATCGTGCGCATCGCCGGCACGAGTTCCGGCACGCCCGGCAGCAGCACCGTGCGGGTGCCGGCGTACAGGCAGGCCAGCAGGATCGTCTGGCCGAACACGTGCGACAGCGGCAGGGCGATCGCGCTGGTGGCCTGGGTGCCGTCGGGGGCGGTGCGGAACAGGTCGCCGGTGTGCTCGACCGTGCCCGCGGACGACGAGAACGTGTTCCGGTGGGTCAACACGGCACCCTTGGCCGGTCCAGTGGTCCCACTGGTATAGATGATCATGGCGATGTCGTCGGCGCGGACCTTCGCGGCGCGCTGGGCGAACTCGTCGGCCAGCCGCGCCCGCTCGGCCGCGTCACGCCGCAGGGCACCGTCTCCGCCGGCCCGGGCGCCGTCCGCACCGCCGTCACTGGCGTCACTGGCGCCGGTCAGCCAGGTGTCGATCTGGGTGAGCGGCCAGGTCGGGTGGCGCAGGGTGTCGCCGCCGGCGTCGCCGACGAGGCGCACCTGCTCGTCGGTCTCCGCGAACGCCCAGGCCACCGCGGAGTCGGTGACGGTGTGGCGGACCTGCGTCTCGGACGCCGTCGGGTAGACAGGGACGATGATCGCGCCGATCGCCTGGGCCGCGTAGCTGAGCAGCGCCCACGGGTAGCTCGTCCGCCCCATGATGGCGATCCGGTCGCCGTGCGCGACCCCGAGGGCGAGCAGTTCGGTTCCCACGATCCGAAGGTCCTCGGCGAGTCGCCGGCCGTTGATGTCCTCGGAGGTGCCGGCCACGCCGTCCGTCCGCACCAGCACGACCCGCTCCGGGTGGAGCCGGGCGCCGGTGTCGATCACGGACCAGACGCCCTGGTCGTCCGGCAGGACCACGGCGTCGGCCGTGGTTGATTTCCGCACGTTTCATCACCTTCCCGCGGTAGCCCGGGCGTCGTTTCACCGTGAATATCACGGTGAAACGCGGCCACGATTCCATGCCCGAGTCTCGGATTATCCCGACAAGGCGGCAAGGCGATTCATTCTAATGCATTGAACGGTCGGGGTTCCCTATCGCCGGGCGCGCGGCTCGGGCCCCCGGTAGGCTGGAATCTGGAATGGCCGCGCCGCCTCGATGCACTCGACGAACACGTCGACCAGCGGCGCCGTGTTCGCCGTCCGCCACACGGCGTACAGGTCGAGGGTGGGCACCGGGTCGTAGAGCTGAACCGGCGTTGGCCGGGGCCCGCCCACGGCGGAGCCGATGTGCAGTCCGCGCGTCACGGAGGCGAAGCCGACCAGCGGTTTCACCGAGACGACGATCGCCGTGGCGCTGGGGTCGTCCACCTCGTGGGCGACGGACAGCGTGATGCCGCTGGCCTCCGCCGCCGCCTGGATCGCGTCGTACATGGCCGGGCTCTTCTCCCGTGCGAACAGCACGCACTGCTGGCGGGCGAGCTCGCCGAACGGAATGCCACCGCGCCCGGCCCAGACATGACCATGCCCCACCACCGCGACCAGCGGAATACGGAACAACCGCCGGGAGGTGAACTCGGGGGACGTCGGACGGCCGTAGACGATGGCCACGTCCAGCTCGCCGGAGGACAGCGCCGACAGCTGCGGTCCGGTGCGCTGCTCGACGAGGGTCACGCTCACGTCCGGATATTCGGCTGACATTTTGGCCAACGCCGCCGGAACGACATGCTGACCGCCGGGGAAGTTGTAGCCGACGCGTACCACACCGGTGCGGCCGGCGGCCACCTCGCGGGCGGTGTGTGTCGCCTTCCGCATCTGCGAGATGATGGTCCGCGCCTCCGTCTCGAAGGCCCTCCCCGCCGCCGTGAGCCGAACGTCGTGCGACGTTCGGGCCACGAGTTCGACGCCGAGGTTGCGTTCCAGTCGTTGTAGTTGCTGACTCAACGAGGGTTGGGAAAGATGTAGGCGAGCGGCAGCGCGGCCGAAATGCAGTTCTTCCGCGATTGCCAGGAAGGACACCAGATGCCGCAACTCCATGGCCACCTCCACAGGGGCATCGAGTGTCAGCCTAACGGCGCCAGCTAACCCCTGGTGAACCACACCTTCCCACCATGGGTCACCGGAGTGGCGAACGCCTGCCGCGGGGCGTGAGCCCGGCCACACCGAACACCGCGTCACCGCTCCCCTACAGATGAACAACTTTTTCGCGAACTGGCCGGCCCGACCGCGCCCGATGGTCCCTAGGCGACCGGACGCGTACGGATCGCCTACCGTCCGGACAGCTGCACGCGCAGTTCCTGGATTCCCCGGACGATCAGGTTCGGCCGGTAGGGCGGCGGGTCCGCCAGCGCCGTCATCCGCGGCGCCCGCCGGGCCAGCGCGCGCAGCAGCAGCTCGACCTCGAGGCGCACCATCGGCGCGCCGATGCAGTAGTGGTGGCCGCGCCCGAAGCCGAGATGGCGCGCCGGGCGGGCACCGCGCGCGTAGCGGGCCAGGTCGAGCCGCTCGGCGTCCGGATAGACGTCGGCGTCCCGGTTCGCCGCCGCGAGCAGGATGATCACACCGTCACCCTCGGCGAACGACTCCCCGGACACCTCGGTGTCGCGCACCGCGCGGCGCGTGGTCAGGTGCGACGGGGTGCAGTAGCGCATCAGCTCGTCGACCGCCGGGCCGGCGAGGTCCGGGTCGGCCTGCAGCGCCGCGTACTGGTCCGGGTTGCGCATCAGGGCGTGGAAGGCGCCGGAGATCAGGCTGACCGTCGTCTCGTGCCCGGCCACCAGCAGCACGACCAGGGTCGAGAGCATCTCGTCGGCGCTGAGCCGGTCGCCCTCCGCCTCGGCCAGCGCGAGCCCGCTGATCAGGTCGTCGGCCGGCTCCGCCCGCCGCCGCGCGACGAGGTCGGTGAAGTACGCACGGAACCCGCGGGCCGCGACCTTGCGCTTCTCGACCTCCTCGGGGCTGAGCAGGATGTCGGGATCCAGGCCGCGGGCGAGCCAGTACGACATCGACCGCACCGCGCCGTGGTCGGCCGCCGGCACCCCCATCAGCTCGGCGATCATCGTCAGTGGCAACGGGTAGGCGATCGCCTCGACCAGGTCGACCTCGCCGGCGGTGATCGCCGCGTCGAGCAGCTCGTCGACGAGCCCGCGGCAGCGCTCCCGGGTCGCCTCGATCCGCCGGGCGCTGAACGCCTTGCTCACCAGCCGGCGGATCCGGGTGTGGTCGGGCGGTTCCATCCACAGGAACGAGGTCGGCAGGTCGGAGCCGTCGCTGTCCGGGTGCATGAGCTCGCGTTCCTCGGCGTGGCTCCACGCCGGGTCCTGCAGGATCGCGTCGATCTCGCGGTAGCGCGTCACCAGCCGCATGCCGAGCGGCCCGGGCACGAACGCCCCGGCCTCGCGCAGCACCTGATAGCTGGGATAGGTGTCGTGGTGCCAGGCGGGATCGAACACCCTGCCCGCCGCCTGCTCGACGGTCGGCGGGTCGATGACGGTGGTCACGGCGAGCCTCCAGGTCGCTCGGTGGGACGCGTGGGACGCATGGGACGCGTCAGGCGCGTCAGGCCGGGATGGCCCGGGCGGCGCGCACGAAGCGCTCGAGCTCGTCGACGCGCTCGGACGGGGCGTCGACCGCCCGGCGCACCACCCGGACGAGGTGCTCGTACGCCTCGGTGTGGTCGTAGCGGGCGGTATCGGCGATGCGCAGCGCCCAGCGCCAGTAGCCGCCCAGGGTGTCCGCCAGCGGCATCCGGAACTGGGCGATGGCGTCGCGCATCGGCTCGACGACCGCGTCGCCGTAGGTGCGCAGGTACAGCTCCACCATGTCGGCCATGAAGGTGAAGTGCCGCGCCTCGTCCCGGCTGAGCCGGTTGAGCACGTCGGCGAGCACCGGGTCGCCGACGACGGCCCGCAGGTTCTGGTAGTAGATCTGGGTCGCCTTCTCCTGCACGAGCGTGTAGGCGAACAGCGCGGCGGGATGGTCGTGCGGCAGCGAGAACTCCTTGCGGCCCTCCACGGCCAGCTCGCGCCGCAGCGACTCGGCCGTCGCGATCCCCGACTCCACCTGGTAGCGGAACAGGGCGCGGGCGTGGCTGTCCTCCTCCGCCGCCCAGCGCACGGTGAAGTGGTAGATCTCGCGGTTGAGCAGGAACGTCTCGACGTCGACGTCGGCGTCGAGGGGGAACCGGCTGCCGTAGACCGCGAAGTAGCCCGGCAGGTGGTCCTCGATGAAGGAGATGAAGCGGACCGCGGAGCGCTGACCGTCGGTGAGCCGGTCGGCGTCGGCCGCCGCCCAGTCGAAGTCACGCTCGACGTCCCAGCGCCGCGTCACCGGCGAGGCGGTCATGAAGGCGGTGACGGCGGTGTCGAGCGCGTCGGCGGGCAGGCCGACCGACCGCGGCGGCACCGACCCCGTGGGGGCGTTCGCGTCGAGCTCGGAGTTGCGGACGGACGGGGACGACGGGCCGGCCGTGGTTGTCATGGGGTTCCTCCGGGACGGGCGGGGCGGCCACGCCGGCCGCCGTGACGGCGCGCGGGTGCGCCGGCGCGAGTCACGCCCGCGCACCCGCGCCAGCCGCCTGGCGCTGCTTGCCACCTGGCCAGGCACCTCACCTGGCGGGGCGTCCTACCTGGCGTTACGGCAGATCAGGGCGTAGTGCTTGGTCGTGAACCCCCAGCCGGCGTTCGCGACCTCGAGGTAGCGGGTGAGCTGCGCCGCCATGCCGGGACGCAGCGCGTCGATCGCGTCGGTGGCGGCGCTGACGTTCACCAGCCAGTCGTCGATGGTGAGCCGGTAGTCCTCGGTGAGGTCCTCGACGTCGTCCACCGAGAAGCCCGCGTCCTCGACCGCGCGGACGAGCTCCGACAGCGGGCGCATGTCACCCCAGCCGAAGATGGAGTTGCGGACGAACTCGGTGCCAGTGCGCTTGTCGAACTCGTCGCGGGCGGCCGCGTTGCGGAAGCACGTCTCGGACACGTAGTAGCGGCCGCCGCGGCGCAGCATCGCCCGGGCGCGGCGCACGGCGACGTCGACATCGGGCATGTGCACGATCGAGCCCAGCATGGTGACCGCGTCGAAGGAGCGCGCCGGCAGGTCGAGGTCCTCGAACCGACCGACCGCTGTGGTGACGCGATCGGTGACGCCCAGTTCCGCCGCCCGGCTGGCGATGTACTCGTGCTGGCGGCCAGCGGGGCTGATCCCCGTCACCGCGGTCTGGTACTCGCGGGCCATGAAAAGGATCAGCGAACCCCAGCCGCAGCCGGCGTCGAGCAGCCGCTGCCCGCCGCCCGGGGTGAGCCCGAGCCGCTCGGCGACCCAGTGCAGCTTGGCCTCCTGCGCCTCGGCCAGCGTGATCCCGGGCGTGCGGTACATCCCGGAGGAGTACTTGCGCAGCGGGTCGAGGAACAGGCCGAAGATCCGCGGGTCGAGGTCGTAGTGCTGGTTGGTCTCCCCCGGCCGGCTCGGCGTGCTCGGCGTGCTCGGCGTGGCGATGCCGGCGTCGGCGGTGGTCGTCACGCCTTCACCTGCAGCGCACTGGCGACGACGGCGGACAGGTCGGCGACGGACGAGACGCCGAACACGTCGGCGTCGTCGAGTTCGACGTCCCAGACCTGCTCGACCTTGGCGACCACGCGCAGCAGCCGCACGGAGTCCGCGCCCTCGATGCCGCGCAGGTCGGTCTCGGGCGCCAGGCCCTCCGCCGGGACGCCCAGCTCGGCGGCGACGATCTCGGTGA
Organism: Frankia sp. RB5; assembly: GCF_059816245.1. Classification (NCBI taxonomy): domain Bacteria; kingdom Bacillati; phylum Actinomycetota; class Actinomycetes; order Frankiales; family Frankiaceae; genus Frankia; species Frankia sp. RB5. The sequence goes on along the minus strand of NZ_JCBATA010000096.1, from coordinate 7,316 downwards.
TCCGGGCGACGATGTCGTCGGGTTCGGTGCTCACGCCATCTCCTGTGCGGTCTGGCTGCCCGCGGTCGCGGTCAGCGCCTGGTCGAGCCGGCCCGCCTCAGTCGCGCTCAGCGCGATGCGCTCCCGGGCGGTGCCGAACGGGACGTTGCGGTAGGTCGCGGTGGCGGTCACGGCGGTGGCGCCGTCGGCGTCGAGGATCTCCGCCGTCGCCGTGGTCAGCGGGCCGCCGGGGTCGTCCGAGCCCAGCCGGGCCACGCAGGTGTAGGCGGTGCCGACGCCGACCGGGCTGAGGTAGCGCAGCCGCAGGCTGACGGTGAACGCCACCAGCCCGGTGCGCACGACGATGAGGTTGCCCATCGTCTCGTCGCACACGACGCCGAGCAGGCCGCCGTGCACCACCCCCGGGTACGACTCGTAGCTGCGGCCCAGCTTGAAGGACGTCTGCAGGCCCTCGGGATGCTCGGTGAAGGCGAGCGCGATGCCGTGCGGGTTGTGCGGCGAGCACCCGAAGCAGCGGTAGTCCTCCAGCACCGCCCAGGGCAGCTCCGGCGCGGCCGGCGCGGCGGACACCCCCATCGGCGTGGGGGCGTCCAGCGGGGCGGACGTGTGCGGCGCGGTCACGCGAGCGCCTCGGCGAGGCGGCGGCGGATACGGCCGTTGGTGCTGACGTCGAGTCCGGTGAGGGCGGCGAAGGCGCGGCGGATGTTCTCCTGGAGCCGGTCGAGCTCACCCTCGGTGGCGATGCCGGCGAGGAACATGTCGAACGCCGTGTCGATCGTCTCGTGGTCCTCTACTTCGGCCAGGCCGCTCTTGAACACCCCGACCGGATGCTTGATGCGCTGCTCGGATGTGTAGACGTAGAGCGTCTCCAGCACCGAGGACAGCTCGTCGGGGTGGCTGGCGAGACGGCGGCGGGCGTAGTGGAGGAACTCGCGGGCGTGCCCGGCCTCGTCGCGGCTGGCCCGGGTCATCAGCCCGCGCAGCACCGGCTCGTCGACCCAGGCGGCGACCGAGCGGTAGACGTGGTTGACGGTCAGCTCAGAGATGATGTTGGTGGCGAGGGTGGCGCACGGCGTCGTGCCCGGCGCGTAGGGGGCGCGCATCGCCTGCACGGGCTCGATGGGCATGGCGACGCCGACCGCGTCGAGCCAGGTCCGGAAGGCGAAGTGGTGCTGGAGCTCCTCGTAGCCCCAGACCGCGACGAACGCGGAGAAGTCGTAGTCGTCGAACTCGTTGAGGAACCCGTGCTGGGCGGCGATGGAGTTCGCCTCGCCCATCACCGAGCTCTTGACCATGGTGACGTACTCGGGGCGCACGTCGTCCGGGCGGATCTCGTCGAACGGGAGATCCTCGATCGCCCAGCGCTTGCGCTCGTAGTGGCGGAAGACGTCGTAGCCGTGCATCTCGGGTCTGGCCTCCGTCGGGGTTCGGGGGTCGGGCCGCGGGTCACCGCGGCCGGGAGCGGGCCAGGTCACGGGCCTCGGCACGGCGGAACTTCCCGCTGGATGTGCGAGGCAGCGCGTCCGGTGCGACCAGGCGCACCGCGACCTCGGACAGGCCGAGCGCCGCGGCGACCGACGCGCGCAGCTCGGCCTCCAGCAGGACGCGTCCCCCGGCGTCCTCGAGGCTGGTCTCGGCGATCACGGTCAGCGTCTCGCCGCCCGCGTCGTCCATGTCCGCGACGGCCACGCACCGGCGGCGGTGGACGCCCGGCGCGTCGCGGACGAGGGCTTCGGCGTCCTCGGGGTAGTAGTTCACCCCTCGAATGATGATCATCTCCTTGCGGCGACCGCTGATGTACAGCTCGCCGCCGGCGACGAAGCCCAGGTCACCGGTGCCCAGCCAGGCGTCGCCGGCCGCCGGTGAGCCGGCTCCCGCAGCCGCAGCCGCCGCCGCTGCCGCTGCCGCTGCCGCGCGCAGGGTGATGGTCGGGTCGGCGTCGGCGGTCAGGTAGCCGGCGGTGACCGCGTCGCCGCCGATCTCGATCTCGCCGACCGTGCCATCCGGCAGCGGCTGGCGCTTCTCGTCGACGACGCGCAGCCGCATCCCGCGGACCGGCCCGCCGAGCGCGACCAGACCGCGCGCGCCCGGCGAACCGGCCGGGGCCGGGTTCGCGACACCGTCGCGGGCGAGGCGATCGCGGTCGACCCAGGTGGTGACCGGCCCGCGACCGAGCGGCGGGAAGGTGACGGCGAGGGTGGCCTCGGCCATGCCGTAGACCGGGAACATCGTCTCGGCGGCGAACCCAGCCGGGCCGAAACGCTCGAGGAAACGGTCGACGGTGGCCGGGTTCACCGGCTCGGCGCCGTTGAACGCGATCCGCCAGCGGCGCAGGTCCACCCCCACGAGCTCATCCGGGCCGACGGCGGTGAGCAGCGCGTCGTAACCGAAGTTCGGCGAGGGTGAGACCGTGCAGCCCATCGCGGCGAAGTCCCGCAGCCACCCCGCCGGATCCTTGATGAACGTCGACGGCGCCCAGACCGTCATCGGCGTGCCGATCAGCACCGCGGACAGTGTCCCGAACAGCCCCATGTCGTGGTAGAGCGGCAGCCAGGTCGCGCCATGGTCGCCCGGACGGCCGAGCTCGATGCCGTCGACGATCGCCGCCGTGCCGTGCACGACGTTGCGGTGGGTCAGCACGACGCCCTTGGGCAGGGAGGTACTGCCCGAGGTGAACTGCACGATCGCCACATCCGACTCGGCGACGACCGGCAACCCGCCGCCGCGCCCGCCACCGGCCGCCGACCCGCCGAGCCTCACCGCGCCGCCGCCGCCGGCCGCCGGTCCATCGCCGGCCGCCGTCGTGGCGACCCCGGCGAAGCTCAGTCCGGACAGGATCGGGCCGAGCCGGCGCACGATGCCGTCGACTCCCGCACCGGTCACCACCCGGCGCGCGCCCGCCGCGGCCGTGACCGCGACCAGCCGGGCGGCGTAGCCGGCGAGGTCGGCGGCGGAGGTGGGCAGCGGCAGCGGGCAGGCGACAGCGCCCGCCCGGGTGACGCCGATCACCGCGACAAGGAAGTCGGCGTTGTTGCGGCTGAACACCCCCACCCGCTCCCCCGGCTCGACGCCGTCGGCGACCAGGCCCCGGGCCAGGGCGACCGTCGCGTCGGCGAGCTCGGCCAGGCTCACCCGCTCATGAGAGCTGGGGAAGGTCACGGCCGTGTCGGGGTGGGCCGCGGCCGCCTCGTCGAGGGCGCCGGGCAACGTCAGGCCACGCATCAGATGTGCTCCCGTCCGGTGCGGGTGGGCGGTGCGGTGCGGGTGGGCGGTGCGGTGCGGGTGGGCGGCTCGGTGTAGCCGTGCGACGTGGTGCGAGTGGGCGACGTGGTGTGAGTGGGCGGTGTGGCGCGGGTGGGCGGTGTGGTGCGAGTGGGCGGCTCGCCCGACGTGGACGGTGCGGCGTGGGTCGGCGGCGCGGCGGCCGCGACCGCGCGGGCGAGGTCCGCCAGCTCCCCGGCCGGCTCGAGGTCCACGCGCGCGAGCCGGTCGGGACGCGGATCGCCGTCGGACCAGGACCACGCCGTCGGCGTCCACCGGTGCACCTCGACAGCGCACGGCGTCCGGCCCACGGCCACGGCGTCGACGGCGCCTGACGGGGCGGAACCGACGCCGGGCTCGCCGCCGGGGCCGACCGCGAACGCCAGGTGCCGGCCGGGCATCGCGACCACCCGGCACAGTGGGGCACACGCGGCGCCCGGGTAGCACGAGCGGACCCAGTCGGCCTGCGGATCGCCGTCGAAGGTGATCTCCCGCAGCCCCGCCCGGAGCCCGAGGCCGGTGTACTTGGCAACGGCCTCCTTCGCCGACCACAACCCGCGCACGGCGGCGCCGGTGGGCAGCCGCAGCCGTTCGTCCGCGCCGCAGAACCGGCCGGCGACCTCGGCGATCAGCGCCACCGGGGTGTCCTCGACGTCGACCGCGCAGCCGTCGGGATGGAAGCCGACGACGAGCATGCCGCGGTCGTGGGAGAGCCCGGCCCGCGCGCCCGCCGCCGCCTCGCCCGCCAGCACCGGCCGTCCGTCGGCGCTGTCCCGAAGGGGGACGTCGCCCGGTGAGGGCACGCCGAGATGCTCGGCCAGGACCGTTGCCAGCAACAGCCGCCCAAGCCGCTTGACGAGTGACTTCGGTGGTCCGTACTCACCGACGGGCGCGGCGGGCACCAGATCCGCGAACGACAGCAGATGGCACTCCAGCGGCGGGCGTCCAGCCGGCACGACGTCGTCGGGCGCGGGGGAAGCGGCGGAGATGGTGCGGGTGGCGGCGACCGGGAAGTCGGATCGCGACGCCGGCATGAAGCACCCCTCTCGACACGGCAACCAGATGTGCGGGCGGTGCCAGGCGGCATCACCGCCACCTCGAGACTGACAATCAGGCATCGACAGGTCAACGAACGGACAAATCCTTCAATCGATCCATCGCCGGTCCCAATGAGCCACCACCACGTGCTCACCCGGCGATTTACGGCGAGAATGTGATGGCCGCCATTCCCGCTGTTCATCCGACATTCTCGCCGCCGGCACCGACGGGTCGGCCGCCGTTCGACCTTTGTTTGCCGACGCACCGCCCGGACACTCCGTGATTGCGTGAACAGGCCCGAGGCCGCAGATATCGTGTGGGCATATCAAAATCGACCGATCGGAATCCCCGCCGGGGCGTTGACCTCCTTGCCCGGGGCACCGACCATCCGCTGCGGCACCACCATGCGCGCCGGCCGGCCCCGGGGCTGGCCGGCCGGCGTGAACGGCGTGGCACGGGGCGGCCCGAGGGGATGGGCGACACCGAGGTCGCGGCGGCGCGGCTCGCCCGGCCACCGGGCGGCGGCAAGGTCGCCGGCCCCGTCGACAGAAGGGTGCGGTTCGTGGACCACAACCAGATGGCGAGCCAGAACGGCGCGGCCTCGTCCGCCGGAGCCGAGATGGCCGCCGAAGCCGAGATGGCCGCCGCAACCGAGACCGCCGGCGGCGCCGATGCTCACCTCACGGTGGCCGCGGTGACGGGCTCGGCCCCGGCGACGGACGCGGGCGATGCCAGCGAGATCGATCGGCGTATCGCCGACCTGCGCGCCCTGCTGGAGCAGGGCCTGAGCGAGGGCGTCGGCGTCGGCCACTCGCTCGGCATCCACCTCGGCACCCTCGAGGTCGGCCGGACGGTCTGGACCCTGCAGCCCTCACCGGCGACCGCGAACGCCATGTTCACCGTGCACGGCGGAGTCCTGGCCACCCTGATGGACACGGCCATGGGCAGCGCCGTCTACACCGCGCTCCCGCCCGAGACCTACTACACGACCCTCGAACTCAAGGTGAACTTCGTCCGCTCGGTGAGTCTCACCGCCGACCTGCTCACCTGCGAGGCCCGCACCATCCACGTCGGCCGCCGCACCGCCACCGCCGAGGGCACCGTCACCGGCACCGACGGCAAACTCATCGCCCACGGCACCTGCACCTGCCTGCTCACCCCCGCCTCCTCCGCCTGAAGCTCGTCGACCAGTGCGGCTCCGGCCTGCGACCTCATGCACAGCGACCCAACAACCGCGTTCCATGATCATCTCTGCTGCCGGCATCGACCAGAGCGCCGAGGATGGGACGGACTTCCCGTGGGTGGGAGGCGCCTGCGGGGGACAGCGGCACCGTGTCGCGAACTCGCGGCTACCCGTTCGTTTTGCCCCGGATTTCGCGACACGGGCCGCCGTGACGTTGCCAGAACACTGCCACGGCGAGTCGCGGCCGCCATCTGGATTCCTCTTTTGCCAGTACAGCGCCATTGCTTGCCAGTACAGCGACTTTTCGCACAGCTTCAGGGTGAGCTGTGGATCCCGTCAGATGTCGATAAGTTCCGACGCTCGTGTTCGACAATCCGGCCGGAATCCGGCCGGCGCCGCCACCGGTTCCGGATCCCGATCTCCGGCGCCGCAGTCCGGCACGATCAGGTATGTCTGGGAGTGGAGATCACGCTACCCACCGCCCCACCATCCGATGTTTGAGGATCGTTCACGTGAACCGACTTTCGCGGATCCGATCCAGCTGGACACTTACTGTCATGACGCGAATCCGTCGCACGGTTCTGGCGGCCTCGGCCGCAGTGGCCCTTGTCTGCGCAACGGGTACCGCTGCGGGTGCCGCGGCAACCGCTCCGGGCGCTGTCGCCTTCCCCGTCCCCGCGAACGTCAGCCCTGCCGCGTCGTCGGGGCCGTCGAGCCGGCTCTGCCCGCCGGCGGCGGTGGCGGTGGGGTTCAGTGACGGGCTGGACAAGGTGTCGTTCGACGGCGTGACGGTCGGGGGGCTGTCGGGAATCACCCCTGATCGGCGTGGTGGTGGGTATGTGGCCGTCGAGGATCACAGCAACAATGATCCGGCGCGGTTGTTCTTTCTGCGCGACCCGGCGCATCCGCGGGTGACGGGCATGCTCGTCCTGCGCCACCCGGACGGCACGCCGTACGACGCGAACGGCTTCGACGGCGAGGGAATCGCGGTTCTGCCCGACGGACGGTTTCTGATCAGCTCGGAGAACGAGCCGTCGATCCGGGTGTTCGGCCGGGACGGGACGCAGGCCGCGCAGCTTGACGTGCCGAAGCGGTTCGCCGTCGCGCCGGCCGGTGAGGCGAGCGCGAACGCGACGCTGGAGGGGCTGTCGATCTCGCCGTCCGGGCGGTACGTGTACGCGGCGATGGAGGGAACGCTGTCGGGGGACGTCCCGGCGGGCGGCGGTGAGGGCCGGTTCCGCCGGATCCTGGTCTACACCGCCGACCGCGCCGCGCCGGGTGGGTTCCGGCTCGTCCGTCAGATCGGCTATCAGGTCGACGCGGGCAACCGGATCGCCGAGGTCGCGGCGTACGACGACGGGCGGTCCGTCGTCCTGGAGGCGGCGTTCACGGCGGACGTAGGCAACACGGTGACCCTCTACGCCGTCACCGGCGCTGACCGGGCGCCCGACGTCAGCGGGGTCGCGAACCTGTCCGCCGCCCCGGCCGGCGACATCGTCGCCAAGAAGCAGGTGGCCGACCTGGTCCGCTGCCCGACGCTCGGCGCGACCGCCAAGGAGCCGCAGCGCAACCCTCTGCTCGACAACTACGAGGGGCTCGCCATCGCCGCCCCCGCCGGCCACGGCCCGGCGTCGCTGCTGCTCATCAGCGACGACAATTTCAACCCCACCCAGATCACCCGCCTGCTCAGGCTCACCGCCGTCCTCCCCTAATGGGAGCTACCGGGTCGGCATAAGGCAGGCTCGGTGCCGGTAGCCGCCGGCTGGTGAGCACTCTCCTCGCCTGGGCCGAGTTCGAGTCCTTGCGTCAGATCGTGCCCCTGCCGGTGGTCGGG
>NZ_JCBATA010000095.1:0-21077 GCF_059816245.1 Frankia sp. RB5 | reverse complement strand
CCATCCAGATGGCCCTCGCAGGCCAGCCCTGGCTACCCGCCCCCCGCGCCACCGCGCCCGCCCTGACCACCGCCTAAAACAACATCAAAACCGGGGGTGCTGGAGCGCGCACCCGTGAATGGACACGACGCGAGGTGTCCTGGCTCGCCTTGTTCGCCGCGACAGCCTGCGCGCGGGCGTTCGCCCGGCCGTAGTCCGTCGTCAGATCCACCCCCGGCCCGACGATCGGACGGCCATACAGCTCCGCAACCTCGATCGCGTCTTCCAGATCCCGAAGATCCCGCGTCAACCTGTCCAGGTCATAGACAACCGCGCCATCGATCCGCCCGGACCGAAGATCCGCGAGCATCCGCGCATAGTCCGGACGGATCACCCGGGAGATCATCGTGCCGTCTTCCAACACGATCCGCTTCTTACGCCACGCACTCTTCTTGTCCTCGTACACCTCCACCACCTCACCCCCGAACTCGGCGGCGAAGTCGTGGCCATCCTCATCCTGACGCTCCAACGCGTCATCCCCACCCACCACCAGCGAATACCGCCGGTAAAGACCGAGCTGCATACCATCCAACCTTGGCATGCCTTAATACTATTTCGCCAATCCTCTGCAATCCGCGGATGCTGTCCTTCATCGCCGACCTCGGCGACGCCGAACTGCGGGCCGCCCGGTCCGCACAAGGAAGAATAACCGCGGCCGACCTGTACCGGGTGCTCGTGCGCACCTGGCTCACCTACGAGACCAGACGGGCCGACCAGCGCGGCGCGCCATCGTCGCTGGCCCTGGAACAACGCCTCGACGCGGCCTCCACACTCGCGCTTGCCCTGTGGCGCAGCACCGATCGGACCATCGGCGCCGAACAGCTCGAACAGGCCGCGGCGTCCGTCCTCGCCACCATGGGAGACCAGCCGGACCAGCGAGACCAGCCAGATCAGCACGGCCTCGACGCGGCGACCACCGCCCAGATCCTCGGCTCGGGCACGCTGCTGACCCGCGACGCCAAGGGACGCTTCTTCTTCATCCACGCGTCCGTCATGGAGTATCTGGTCGCCGCGTGTGTCCGCGCGCGGGTCGACGAGGACGAGCGGCGCGGTCACTGGCCGGCGGGCCGTGGGGCGGGCCGGCGGTTCGGCGTCTGGTGGCGGCGTGTCCGCCCGCCCGTGCTGACCATGAGCCTGCTCGGCGAGGCGGAGATCTCCGATCTGACCGCCGACTTCCTCATCGACCTGCTCGGGCCGGACGTCGCCGCGGCACTCCCGAAAGAACTCACCGCCAGCCGGTCAACGCCCGCGCTGGCCACGTCCAACGCCCTCGTCCTCGCCCGGCGTGCCGAAACCCGCCTCGCCCGCCCGGCTCGGCTCGACCACGCCCAGCTCGCCGGCCAAGACCTCTCCGGCCGCGTCCTGTCCCACCAGAACCTGCGCGGCGCCGACCTGCGCGGCGCCAACCTCACCGACGCCCGCCTGGCGCACGTCGACCTCTCCGACGCGGATCTGACGGAGGCGAACCTCACCGGCGCCCGCATCGAACACAGCCGGTTCACCGGAGCCGCGCTGGTATCGGTCACCGCGCACCGCTCCCGCTGGACCGCCACCGACCTGACCGACGCCGACCTGTCCCACGCCGACTTCACCGCCGCCCGCCTGACCACCATCGACCTGCGAAACCCCGCCGACCTCAGCGGCTCGCGCTGGACAGGGGCACTCGCCCTGGGCGGCCATCTTGTGGACGCCCCGGCGCTCGCCGCAACCGCCCTCGCGAAACGCGAGACGGCTCAGCCGATGATCGCCCCAACCGCTGGCCCCGTCACCACGCTGGCCTACTCGCCAGACGGCGAACTCCTCGCGTTCGGAATCGGTACCACGGTCCTGCTCGCCGACGCCCGCGACGGCACACTCCTCCGCGCCCTCACCGGTCACACCGACGCCGTCCGGGCGGTGGCGTTCTCCCCCGACGGCCACACCCTCGCCACCAGCTCCACCGACAGCACCGTCCGCCTGTGGGACACCACCAGCGGCCAGACCCGCACCACCCTCACCGGCCACACCGACTGGGTCCGGGCGGTGGCGTTCTCCCCCGACGGCCACACCCTCGCCACCGGCTCCACCGACAGCACCGTCCGCCTGTGGGACACCACCAGCGGCCAGAACCGCACCACCCTCACCGGCCACACCAACTGGGTCCGGGCGGTGGCGTTCTCCCCCGACGGCCACACCCTCGCCACCAGCTCCGACGACAGCACGCTCCGCCTGTGGGACACCACCAGCGGCCAGAACCGCACCACCCTCACCGGCGACACCGACTGGGTCCGGGCGGTGGCGTTCTCCCCCGATGGCCACACCCTCGCCACCAGCTCCGACGACAGCACCGTCCGCCTGTGGGACACCACCAGCGGCCAGACCCGCGCCACCCTCACCGGCCACACCGGCCCCGTCTGGGCGGTGGCGTTCTCCCCCGACGGCCACACCCTCGCCACCAGCTCCACCGACAGCACCATCCGCCTGTGGGACACCACCAGCGGCCAGACCCGCACCACCCTCACCGGCCACACCGGCCCCGTCCGGACGGTGGCATTCTCCCCCGACGGCCACACCCTCGCCACCAGCTCCACCGACAGCACCATCCGCCTGTGGGACACCACCAGCGGCCAGACCCGCACCACCCTCACCGGCCACACCGACCCCGTCCGGACGGTGGCATTCTCCCCCGACGGCCACACCCTCGCCACCAGCTCCACCGACCGCACCATCCGCCTGTGGGACACCACCAGCGGCCAGACCCGCACCACCCTCACCGGCCACACCCGCGGGGTCCTGGCAGTGGCGTTCTCCCCCGACGGCCACACCCTCGCCACCAGCTCCGACGACCGCACCATCCGCCTGTGGGACACCACCAGCGGCCAGAACCGCACCACCCTCACCGGCCACACCAACTGGGTCCGGGCGGTGGCGTTCTCCCCCGACGGCCACACCCTCGCCACCAGCTCCGACGACCGCACCATCCGCCTGTGGGATGTTGACCAAGGTCTGGAGATCGCGGTTCTGATTCCGCTTCCCGATGGCGGTCATGCGGTTGTGCTACCCGACGGCTCCTACAAGCTTGCTGGGGAGGCTGCCGGCCGGTTCTGGTGGATGGTGAGGAATCACCGGTTCGAGGTGGGGGAACTCGACGGCTACGTGGACAACGTCCGCCGCCTGCCCGACGACGCGCCGCTTCCCCGCCCGGCCGCGCCTCCGGCGAAGTGACGCGACACAGGTGGGTCCAAGCCCACCACCCGACAGGGATGCACGCCCGTGTAGAAGCGGTCGTCCTGAAGGCGGGCGGCGGGCAGGACCCAGTGGCCGCCTCGCCGGTACCCCAGCTGGTTCCGCACCACCATGGCCACGCGGACCGTCGGCAGATCCCGCTCCGCCAGCGGCATTGCGGCCTTGCCCGGAGCATGTGTCTCGGTCGCGGTGGACCATCAACAACAGGGGAGCTGTGAACGCATCCGCGCTGTCACCGGGGGCGAGGCCGCTCGTCTGGTCGCCGCCGTCGGCAGGTGGCCGCATCGGGACAAGCCGCCAGCAGGGATCAGGAACCACCGGTTCGGGGCGGCCGCGCCCGTACGCGAAGTGGCGACCGGCCCCCCGCCGGATTACTGACGTTCTGTCGTGGGCCGACCTATCCTGAGGGAGTTGATGCGGTTAGTACGAAAGTGATCGCCTTCCGCGACTGGCTGCCGTCACGACCAGAGGACGCGCGAAGGTGCGGCACCGGGCGGTGGAGGTGGTCGGATGTTCGGGTGGGTTCGGCAGCCGCGAAACGCGGACGCGGCGAGGTGGACACCGAACGTGGACGCCCGACCTTTCGGCTCGGGCGCCGTCGGATCGGGCGCCGTCAGCTCACACGTCGTCGGTTCGGGCGCCGCCGGTTCGGCCGGGATGTCGGTGGGACGGGTGGTGGTCACCTCCGGGTCGCAGGCCATGGCGCTGGCCCGGGAGCTGCTGGATCCCAGTCGGAGTCCGGCCGCGTTCGCCGCGCCGCGCATCACCGAGCGGCGGCTCCTGCACTGGTCCATGATCACCGATCCGTGGGCGAGTGTGCCGGCCGCGCCGCCCGGGGTCGACGTGCGGGTGCTGCTGCCGGAGGCACCCGAGTTCGACGCGCTGCACGTGCTGGTGAAGTCGGCGGGCATAGCGTGCCGCCGGGTGCGTCATCTGGTGGACGCGGAGACGGTCAGCACCCTCGACAAGGATGGCAGGCTGGGGCCGATCTGGGCGTGCCCCGGCTTCCTCCCGGTGGCGAACACCGCCCAGCTCGCCCCGCCGCGGCGCACCGGCGCCTCCGCCGAGGCGGCCCGTGACGCGTTCGAGCTGGCCTGGGACAGCCATGACGGGCCCTTCACGCCGGACTGGACGCCGGTGGACGCGGCCAGTCTCGTCCCGCCCGCCTGGGTGCCCTACCTGGGCCGCCCGACCCTGAACCCGGCGCAGGTCGAGGCGGCGCCGCACATCCTGCGCGGCGAGTCGCATGTGGTCGTGGTGGCGCCCACCGGCTCCGGCAAGACCATCATCGGCATGCTCGCCGCGCTGAAGGCCATCCTCGGCGACGGGCGCAAGGCGGCGTGGCTGGTCCCGCAGCGCTCGCTCACCGACGAACTCGACCGGGAACTGTCGACCTGGCGGGCGCGCGGCCTGCGGGTCGAGCGGCTTTCCGGCGAGCATGTCACCGACGTCGAGAAGGTGCGCCGCGCGGACCTGTGGGTGTCGACGACGGAGAAGTTCGAGGCCGTGTGCCGGTCGAGTTCGTTGCGGACAGCGCTGGCCGAGGTCGGCTGCCTGGTCGTCGACGAGATCCACCTGCTCGGCAGCGCGGCGCGCGGGCCGCTGCTGGAGGCGCTGCTCGCCCGGGTGCGCGGGGCGGACTCGCCGGTGCGCATCGTCGGGCTGTCGGCGACGGTGGCCAACGCCGAGCAGGTCGCCGACTGGCTCGGCGCGCGGGTTGTCAGTTCCAGCTGGCGTCCCACCCGGCTGACCTGGCAGGTCCCGATGGTTCCGGCGAGCTCCGACCGCCGGGCCGCGAACGCGAGCCGGCTCGCCGCGACCCTCGCCATCACCCGCATGATCACCGATGACGAGGGCAGCGTCCTGGTGTTCTGCGGCAGCCGTCGCAACGTCCGGGCGACGGCGCTCGCGATCGCCGCGGACCGGGGTGCGGTCATCGCCGGCGTCGACCCGGACGACGCCGACGCCGTGCACCGGGCCTGTGCCCGTGCCGGCGTCGGCCTGCACTACAAGGGCTGGGAGTACCGGCACGAGGCCGAGCGCGAGTTCCGCGCCCGCCGCCTGGAGGTTCTCGTCGCGACGACGACGGTCGCCGCCGGGGTGAACCTGCCCGCCCGTGCCGTCGTCGTCCGCGACACCCAGATCGGCCTCGACCGCATCGACGTGGCCACCGTCCAGCAGATGTTCGGCCGGGCCGGGCGCATCGGCGCCGGGGAGACCGAGGGCTGGGCGTACCTGATCTGCGACGAGTCGGAGCGGGCGACCTGGCAGAGCCGCCTCGTCGAGGGTTACACCGTCCGTTCCCACATCGCGGACAGCCTGGCCGACCATCTGCTCGCCGAGGCCGCCCAGGACCGCATCGCGACGTTCGCCGACGCCGAGAACTGGTGGCTGCGCACCTTTGCCCACCACCAGGGCGCCGACGGGGTCAGCCCGGTGAGCGACGCCGTCGACCTGCTCGTCAGCGGTGCCTATCTGACCGTGTCCACCAGCGGCCCGCGCCCGACCGAGTCCGACGACCCCTCGCCCCGCAGTTGCGACGTCCTGCTGACCGTGACGGATCTCGGTCTGCTCACGACCCGGTTCATGGTGCCGGTGGAGATCGGGATCGAGCTTCGCGAGCACGTCGACGGAGTGGACGTGCCGGACGCCCCCGAGGAGGCCGAGTGGGTGCTTGCCGGGGCGCTCGGCCGGGTCGTCCCCGAGTTCGCCGAGGCGCCCATCGCCGAGGAGCTGCGTCCACAGGTCGCGCGGCTGCTGCGGGCCCGCGGCCATCGGGACCGGCTCGACGAACCCGGCCGGGCGCCGGGGCTCAGCCCGTCCACCGGCGTCGAGCCCGGCGACCTGGCCCGGGTCGCGTTCGCGCTGGTCGCCAACAGCCCGGCGCTGTTCACCCGGCCGGGACGCACAATCGCGGGCATTCCGACCCCGGCGCTCACGCCGATCCTCGCCGACAGCCCGCGGTACTTCGCCTGGCTCGCCGCCCAGGGCGGGCTCGGCACCGTCCACCCGTGGGTCGCGATCGTCGCCGGCGACCTGGGCCGCCGCATCCGCTGGCGCCGGCTGGGAGCCACCCGCGGCGCCGGCCGCCTGCTGTGGATGTGCGAGCAGATGGCCACCCCGACGCTTGCCGAGGGCGTCGTCCCGGAGTTGTTCTCCGCCGCGCGGCGCCGCGACGTCTCGAACCCGGACTGGCCCGTCGGCCGGCCGCCGACAGGCTGCCGTCTCGACCACGGCGCGTACGTCGCGCTGCTGCGGGATCGAGCGACCGACGCCTCCGCCACCGAACGCGACGGCCAGGTGATACTCCACGGCTCGGCCACCGTGACCGCCGCCCTGTGGTCCGGCCCGAACCGGCTGACCGTGCCCCTGCCACGGACCGACCCCACGCCCTACCCCACCTCGGACGCTCCGCCCGCTGATCGCGGGCCGGGCGACCGTGCGCCGTCCAGCCACGGGGTAGCGCTGTTCACCCGACGCGGCGATGCGCGCAGCACCGGCTGGCTCGCCGCCTACAACAGCATCGGCACCACGGCGACAGCCGCCGACGCGCTCCTGCCCCCACGCGGTCTCATCGGCTAGGGCCGGGCCTCGCCCACCGCGACCCGACACCCGACACCCGACACCCGACACCCGACACCCGACACCCGACACCCGACACCATGATCATCGCCGGGGTGGGTGCCGACCAGAACGCCGAGAGGAGGAAGGCCTTCCCGGAAAGGGGAAGCCCGTGTACGGGACAGCGGCACCGTGTCGCGAACCCGGTGTGTCGCGTCCGATATGTCCCCCTGTTCGCGACACGGACCGGCGCGACGTTGTTCCCCGGCCCGGCCACCGCCGACCAGCGCCGCCTGTCCGACGAGATCATCGGCTACTGGAGCCGCTTCGCGCACACCGGCGACCCGAACCGCCCCGGCGCCCGGGCCTGGGCGCGCTTCACCGCGGCGACCGGCAGCACCGTGCTGTCCCTGGCCCCTGGCCGCGACGGCATCGCCCCCGTCGACCTCGCCGCGAGCACCACCACGACTTCTGGCGCTCCCTCGTCGGCTGACCCACGAACGGCCGCTGACCCACGATCGGCCGAAGACGAGACACGAAGGGTCCCGACCCGAGCGAAACAGCTTGTTCTATGTGGACAGTTCGGTGGCCGCGCCCGGTAAAGCCGTTTGACGAAGACTGCGAGCGGGAAGTCGATTACCGACCGCAACGCGGCGGAGTTCCGCGAGGACTGTCGCCGACCTTCAGGATCGGCGCCTGGGCAGTTGGATCAGAAGCCATGAGTGGTGTGGAGGGACACGAGCTGATCAAGCCCTGGCAGGTCGATGTTCAGAGAGTGGCCGATATAGCTCGTCATTCCGGTTCTCAGACGGGTGTGGACGATATGGACCGGGTCTTCGCCACCGGCGGCGAGGTGGGTCGGGTAATGGCGGGTATCGACTGGTCCGCCACCCCGCTGGGCCCCGTCCGGGCCTGGACCTCGACTCTCCGGACAGCCGTGAGCATCTGCCTGGAGTCCCGGTACCCACTGGAGATTCTCTGGGGGCCGGAATTCATTGAGATCCACAACGACGCGCTGATATCACACATCGGCGACAAGCACCCCGGATGCCTTGGGCGGCCATTCCGAGACGTCTTTCCAGAAATTCAGGATTCATTTGTCCCGATGCTCGACCAGGTGCTGTCCGGTAAGGGCGCCACCTATCGCGAGGACCTGCTCGTGCATCTTCGTCGGCACGGGTATCTCGAGGAGTGCTTCTTCACGTTCTCCTACGGCCCCATCCGTCAGCATCCGGGCGGCGAGGTGGTCGGCGTCTGGACCGCCTCGATGGAGACCACCCGGCAGGTGCTGGGCACGCGGCGGATGTCCTGCCTGCGCGAGCTCGCCGACGCCACCGTGGGCCGGCCGTCTCGGGACGACGTGTTCACCAACGCAGCGCGGGTCCTGGAGCGCCACACGTCGGACATCCCGTACTGCGTGATCCTGGCCTCGGAGGAACGAGCGGCGGCCGGGGCCGGAGCCGCGCCGGTGCTCCTGCCGGCGGCCGCCGCCGGCGTCGCCGAGGAGCAAGGTCGGTCAGGCGGTTGCCTGAGCGGCATCGACGCCGAGGGCTTGGTCCCCGAGCTGGGCGACTCGGCCGCCACGGGCCGGACGCGGATCACCCGCCACGTCCTCGAACGGCTCGGCCTTCACCGCGCCTTCGCCGAGCCACCCTCGACGTCGGCGATGGTCGTCCCCCTCACGAAAAGTGAGACCAGCCGTCCCACCGGGCTGTTCGTCGCAGGCATGAGTGACCGGCTCCCGGTCACTGACGACTACCGCGCCTTCGTCTCCCTTGCGGCCGCCCAGATCGCGGCCGCCGCGATGGCGGCGCACGCGCTCGAGATGGAACGGACGATGGCGGCCGAGGCCCGCCGCCGTGCCCTCCACGACGGCCTCACCGGACTGCCGAACCGGGCGGCACTGTTCGAGCGTCTGCCGACGACCCTGAAGGAGTCCGAACGCGAACATCGACCCGTCGGATTCCTCTTCATCGACCTGGACGGCTTCAAGGCGGTGAACGACACGCTGGGCCACCAGGCAGGCGACGATCTGCTCCGCGAGGTCGCCGCGCGGCTACGACGGGCCGTCCGGCCCAGTGACATCGTCGTCCGTCTCGCCGGCGACGAGTTCGCCGTCCTCTGCGAGAACATCACCTCCAACCCGGCGATCGAGGCAATCGCGGACCGCATCATCGACAATCTCGCGATTCCCAGCGGGACCGGTGCCGAATGCGTGACGGTGACCGCCAGCGTCGGCATTGCGACAACGGGACCAGGAATCACCGACGCCGACGAGCTCGTCCGCGCCGCGGACAGCGCCATGTATGCGGCCAAGAAGCGCGGCCGAGGCCGCTGGGAGCACTTTGACCGATCAATGCTGATGCGCCGGAGTCAGCGCGGGCCGCCGATGCCGGACGCCGGCGACGGCTGACCCACCCGGTCGCCGCGGTAGCCACGATGAGCGTAGGGCTCGCACCGGCCGCCGGCGGCGGCGACGAAGCACTGTGTACACAATTTCGCGTACGCTGGCTCCATGGACGACAGCGAGAACGAGCTGAGCGTGCGGGACGCTCGCGCCCACTTCGCCACGGTCATCGATCGAGCCCAGGCTGGCTCGCCGACGGTCATCACCCGCAACGGCCAGGCTGTGGCAGCGGTCGTGCCCATTGAGGACTTCAACGCACTCGAGGACGCCATCGACCGGCAGCTGTCCCGGGAAGCCGACCGGGATCTGGCGGAGAACCCGGACGCGCCGACCCACAGCATGGCCGAGGTCATCGCCGCGGTCTTCGAGGACGAGTCCCACCACGGCGCCGCGTGAAATACACATTTCGCTGGCGGCAGCGAGCCGCCCGGCAACTACGGGACATCCCTCCGCCCGCCGCCCTCACCATTCTGCGCGCCCTGGCCTCGCTCGGGGACGATCCACGCCGGCCGGACGCACAGGTGAGAAAGCTCGTAGGTTACGACGACCGTTATCGCCTCCGCGTGGGCGACTATCGCGTCCTCTACGACATCAGCGACGGACACCTCGTCATCCTCGTTGTAGGCGTCGGTCATCGTCGCGACGTCTACCGGGGCCAGTGACGCCGGGCCTCCCGCGGACCTCCCGCCGATCCATCGGAGGATCACAGGCGGGGGTCGACGGGTTCCGATTCGAGGGCGAGGACGGCGAAGACGCATTCGTGGACGCGCCACAGCGGATCCCCGGCGGCGGCCCGTTCCAGCGCCTCCAGGCCGAGCGCGTACTCCCGGTGTGCCAGCGACCGTTTCCGGCCGAGTGACCGGGAGCGGAGCCGTTCGAGATTCGCCGGCTCGGTGTAGTCCGGCCCGTAGACGATCCGCAGATACTCCCGCCCTCGCACCTTGACCCCCGCCTGGGCGAGCCCCCGCCCACCCCGCGCGAGCCCCCGGGCAGGCTTGACGACCATCCCCTCGCCACCGTCGCCGGTCAGGTCCTCCCACCAGCGCACACCGGCGGCGACGGACTCCGGGTCGGAGGCGTCCACCAGGAGGTGACGGGTCGGTGCGACGAGATCCCCGTCCGCGGCGACGAGCCGGTCGGCGATCGCCAGATGCCAGGAGTGTTCACGATCGACGTGCATGGCCCCGACCGCGACACCAGCGCCGGGGCCGCTGGCCAGGAGCGTGAAGGGGGCGATCCGCACGCCGTCGAGGCCGTCGACGGGCCAGCAGTAACGGCGGTAGGCGCGGGTGAACGCCTCCGCGTTGTCGAGGCGCGAGCGGGTGCGTCCGAGCAGGTCGGCGACGTCGATGCCGCGGCCGGCGGCGGCGGTCAGGGCCGAGACAGCGGCGGGCAGGGCGGTGCGTGCGGCGGCCCCGGCGGCGGCGTACTGGCGGGCGACGAGCTCGCTGGCCTTCGCACTCCACGGCATGATCTCGGCGTCGAGCACCAGCCAACCGGCGGCAAGCTCCTCCCAGAGCCCGGCCGCCGTCACCGCGGCGCGCAGCCGGGCGAGCAGCCGTTCGGTGAGGTCGGCGGCGAAGAACGGCCGACCGGTGCGGGTGAACACCGCGCCGGTCGTCCCCGGCGAGGCGCCGAACCGGGCGGCGGCGACGCCGGCGTCCCGGCACAGGACGACGACGGCCCGCGAGCCCATGTGCTTCTCCTCGCAGACCAGCTCGGTGACACCGTCCGCGCGGTAGGCCTCGAACGCCTCGACCGGATGCTCCAACAGCCCCGGCTGACGCGACGTCGGCGGCGGGCTCATCGTCGGCGGCAGGTAGACGAGCCACCGCGGGTCGAGCGCGAAGCGGCTCATCACCTCGAGCGCGGCCAGCGCGTTCTCCTCATGGATCGTGACCCGCCCGCCGTGCCTGGTCTCGATCACCCGCCGCCCCAGCACGTCGGTGAGGTCCAGCAGGTCAGCTGGCGTTGACCGCACCGTGATGGCCAGCCCGTCGGGCTTCTGCCGCGGAAACGGCGCGAGCAGCGCACTCGCCGAGGACGGATCGCCGTCCTCCGCCACCTCCGTCGCTGCCACCTCCGACGCTGCCGTCGATGACGACTCCGGTTCCGGCGCCGCGGTCAGGGGGCGGGTGGGCTCGAAGTGGACGGCGGTGGCGGGGACGGAGACGAGGTGGCGTTCGGGATAGCGCAGGGCGGTCAGACGCCCGCCGAAGACGCAGCCGGTGTCCAGGCAGAGCGTGTTGTTGATCCACTCCGGCTCGGGTATGGGGGTGTGGCCGTAGAGGACGACCGCGCGGCCGCGGTAGTCGCGGGCCCACGGGTAGCGGACGGGCAGTCCGTACTCGTCCGTCTCGCCGGTCGTGTCGCCGTACAGGGCGAACTCCCGCACCCGCGCCGAGGCCCGGTTGTGGTACGCCTCCTTCAGCCCGGCGTGGGCGACGACCAGCGCGCCGCCGTCGAACACCAGATGCGACACCAGGCCGTCGCAGAACGCGGACACCTCGGCGCGGAACTCGGCGCTCTCCTCGTCGAGCTGGCGCAGCGACTCGGCCAGCCCGTGCCCGATGCGCACCTTGTTGCCCCGCAGCACACGAGCCAGCTTGTTCTCGTGGTTGCCACAGACCGCGTACGCGCTGCCCTCGGCGACCATCCCCATCGCGAGCCGCAGCACCCCGGGTGTGTCCGGGCCGCGGTCGACGAGGTCGCCGACGAACACCACCCGCCGCCCGGCCGGGTGACGCGCGCCCACCGGCCGTCCGGCGTCGTCGCGGCGCAGCTCGTAGCCGAGCTCGCCGAGCAGCGACTCCAGCTCCCCCCGGCAGCCATGCACATCGCCGATGACGTCGAACGGGCCGGTCTCGTCCCGCAGGTCGGTGAACAGCCGGCTGTAGGCGATCGTCGCCGCCGCGACCTCCTCCTCCGAGCGCAGCACATGCACCCGGCGGAAACCCTCCCGGGCCAGCCCGCGCAGCGATCGCCGCAGGTCGGCGCACTGCCGGCGGACGACGCCGGCGCCGAAGGCGCGGTCCGGACGGCCCGCGTTGCGCGACAGGCATACCTTCTCGGGCAGGTCGAGGACGATCGCCACGGGCAGCACGTCATGCTCGCGGGCGAGCTGCACGAGCCCGGCCCGGGCCTTGGCCTGCACGTTCGTCGCGTCGATCACCGTGACCCGACCCGCGGCCAGCCGCTTGCCAGCGATGTAGCGCAGCACGTCGAAGGCGTCCGGGGTGGCGGCCTGGTCGTTCTCGTCGTCGGCGACGAGCCCACGACAGACGTCCGACGACAGCACCTGCGTCGGGCGGAAATGCTCCCGCGCGAACGTCGACTTCCCCGAGCCCGACGCCCCCACCAGCACCACGAGGCACATCTGCGGAATCGCCAGCACCGTCCCGGCCTCGTTCACGATGCCGCGCCCTCCCTTCGTTCCAGAACGGCAAGCTGGGTGGGCGCCCCGAGCCGCGGGTCCACCTCGCCGACGGTGCCCAGCCGGGCGGTGTACGGGTAGGCGGCGACCAGATCGTCGACCCAGGCGGCGAACTCGGCGCGCGTCCACTCGAAGCGGTGGTCGCGATGGCGCGGCGAGCCGGGCGCGAGTCCCGGATAGCGGACGTTGTACTCGACGTTCGGCGTGGTGACGACGACGAGTCGGGGTCGGGCGTGGCCGAGCACCGCCTCGGCGAGCGCCGGCAGCCGGGGCGGGTCGACATGCTCGACGACCTCGCTGAGCACGGCGGCGTCCAGACCGGCGAGGCGGGCGTCCCGGTAGGTCAGCGACGTCGCGACCAGCCGGAGCCGGGCGCGGGTCCGCTCGGGCATCCGGTCCAGGCGCAGCCGCCGGGCCGCGAGCTCCAGCGCCCGGTGCGACACGTCCGCCGCGACCACCTCGGTGAACGCCGGGTCGGCGAGCAGCTGCGCGACCAGCTTCCCGTCCCCGCACCCCAGGTCGGCGACCCGCCGCGCCCCCGCTCCCCGCAGCACCTCGACGATCGCCTCCCGCCGCAACCCCGCCAGCGACGGCACCGCCCGATCCGTCCCCGCCGCGGGCTGGATCGTGCCGGCGGTTCCGCCGGCCTGGATCGCATCGGCCGCATCGCCGTCGGACGCATTGCCGTCGGACGCATTGCCGTCGGACGCGACGAGGCCGGGTTCGAAGGCGCTGGCGACGCGGTCGTCGGGGAGGTCGTCGGCGGCGGTGAGGCGGGACAGCGCGGAGGTGGCGAGGCTGCCCCGGTGGGCGAGGTAGCGCCGGGCGATCAGGTGCCGCTCCGGGTGTTCCGGCAGCCACCGGGCTCCTTCGCGGACCAGTTTGTCGACCTCGTCGCGGCCGACGAAGTAGTGCTTGCCGTCGTCGAGCACCGGAAGCAGCACGTAGACCTGCGTCAACGCGTCGGCGAGGCGGGCGGTGCCGGTGAGCGTCACGTCATGGTGCGGGGCCACGCCCCATTCGGGGAAGCGGTCGTCGAGGGGCACGGATTCCGCCCGCACCGCCCAGCCCAGCGGGGCGAACAGGCGCTCGACGAGCGCCGCGCCACCACCCCGGCACGGCAGCGCGGCGATGCGGATCTCCAGCGGGATGGGGGTGGCGGCCAGCTCCGGACGGGATTTGCAGATGCCCGCCATCGCCGTCGAGAACACCGCCGCCATCGCGACGGCAAGCAGGCTCGACGCCGCATAGGGCCGATCGTCGACGTAGTGCGCCCCCTGGCCCTGGCCGCCTTCCCCTTTCCCGCGCCCGCCGCGGACCAGGCCGATCGGGTCGATGTCGAGCAGCAGTGCCGCCGTCGCGCGCTCCTCGGTGGCCTCCGGATAGAAGACGTGCGCCACCCCGGCCGCCGTATCGAACCGCTGTGCCCGCTCGGGATGCTTGTGCAACAGATACCCAAGATCGGTCGCGGGACGCAGGGATGTTGACACGGTCAGTAGCACGCGCCCATCGTGTCAGACATACCGCAGGATGGCTTCCGATTTATCGGCGGATCTGGTTCATCGGGGGGCTCGGGCGTCGTAGTCGTGCCTGGCCCGCTCGACGCTGCCGAGGTTGGCGCTGGCCCAGGTCGCCAGGTGCGCGAAAAGGGGCGCGAGGCTGCGGCCGAGGTCGCTGATCTCGTACTCGACCCGGGGCGGCACCTCGGGATGGTAGGTGCGCGTGATCAGGCCGTCCCGCTCGAGTTGGCGCAGCCGCTGGGTCAGCACCTTCGGCGTGACCGTGGCTATCCGCCGCTCCAGCTCGACGAAACGCTGCCGACCGAACTCGTTCAGGGTCCAGAGGATCGGCGTGGTCCATCGGCTGAACACGATGTCGACGACCGGGCTGATCGGGCAGGCGACCTCGGCGGCGCCCGGCGTGCCAGTGGTCTGCATCCCTCGAGGATAGCCACTTTCTCCTAGGTACCTACTATCCCGCCGATGTTAGCGTCGCGTCGTTCCGGCCACGAGGCCGCAAAAATCGAAGACCTGATAGGAGCAATCCAGATGATCGTGGTGACAGGGGCGACCGGAAACGTGGGCCGACCGCTGGTCGAAGCACTCGCAGCAGCAGGTTCCACGGTGACGGCGGTGTCCCGCCGCAGTGCCGCGCAGGCCGCACCCGATGGAGTGCGGACGATCGCGGCGGACCTGACGTCACCGGACGCACTGCGGCCGGCTTTCGACGGCGCCGAGGCGCTGTTCCTCCACGACGGCGGCGCCAGCGCCGAGACGCTGCGGCCCGGCGAGATTCTCGACCTCGCCAAGGCCGGGGGAATCACCAGGGTCGTGGTGCTGTCGTCCCAGGGGGTCCGCACCCGCCCGGACTCCCATTCCCACGGCGTGCTGATGCGATCGCTGGAGGACGCGGTGCGGCAGTCGGGTCTGGACTGGACGATTCTGCGCCCGGGTGGATTCAACTCCAACATGTTCGCCTGGGCGGATTCCATCCGAACCCGTCGGACGGTCGTCGCTCCGTTCGGCGACGTCGCCATGCCGACAATCGATCCCGCCGACATCGCCAACGTCGCGGCCGCCGCCCTGCGCGAGGACGGCCACGCCGGGCGGATCCACGAGCTGACCGGGCCCGCCCTCACCACGCCCCGCCAGCGCGCGGCCCTCATCGCCGACGCCCTCGGCGAACCCATCTCCTTCATCGAGCAGCCCCCCGAGGAGGCCCGCGCGCAGATGCTGCACTTCATGCCCGCGTGGGCGGTCGACACGACCCTCGCCGTCCTCGGCGAGCCCACCCCGGACGAACAACAGATCAGCCCCGCCGTCGAACAGATCCTCGGCCGCCCGCCGCGCACCTTCGACGCCTGGGTGACCCGCCACGTTCCCGCCTTTCGGTAGGACCCGTTGCACCGCGGTGATCGATAGCGTTCATCACCTATGCCGCCTCGCCTCTCGGCGAGGCACCCCCGGTCTGACCGGCCGTGGCCGTGCCGGGTTCCCGCTTCCCAGCCACCCGCCGCGCGGACGCGGTCTTACGGTCGGCTCCACGGGCGTTTTCCGTCTCCGTCGTACTGGCGGCGACGAGGTTGGACAGGTTGACCGCGGCGTTGTGGTCGCGGTCGGCTACCAGTCCGCAGGACCGGCAGGCGAAGATGCGGTCCGACAGGGTCAGGCTTGGGTTTCGCCTGCCGCAGCCGGAACAGGTCTTCGAGCTTGGATACCAGCGGTCGGCGACGACGAGCGTCGAGCCGTACCAGCCGGTTTTGTAGGCGAGCTGGCGGCGGATCTCGGCCATCCCCGTGTCGGCTACGGCGCGGGCGAGCCGCCGGTTACGGACCATCCCAGCGATGTGCAGATCCTCCACCACGATCATGCTGTGGTTCTTCGCCAACCGGGTGGTGAGCTTGTGCAGCCCGTCGCGCCGCTGGTTCGCGATCCGGGCGTGGATGCGCGCGAGCCGGGCCGCGCGCTGCCGACGCCCGGCGCTGCCCGGTTCCGACCGGGCGTAGGCCCGGGACGCTTTTCGGAGCGTGCGCAGCGAGCGGGCCAGCGGCTTCGGGTTGGCGACCTGCTCGCCGGTCGAGAGCACCGCGAGATGCTTCACGCCGGCATCGACACCGACCGCCCCGCCCCGGCGCTGCCGGGCCGACGGCCCGGCCGGGACTTCCCGATCGACCTCGACGGTGAACGACACGTACCAGCGGCCGGCGGTCCGGGACACGGTCGCGCCGAGCAGCCGCGCCGAGTCGTCGGCGAGCCGTGAGGTGAGCGCGCCCATCGGCTCGTGGACCTTCACCCGACCGATCCGGGGCAGCTTCACATACCGGTCACCGGCCGGGCCGTAGGCACCGGTCGTGTACCGGAACGACTCCCGGGCCTTGCCGCGCTTTTTGAACCGGGGGAAACCGACCCGACGGCCCCCACGGGCGCCCTTCCTCGAGTCGGAGAAGTTCTTCAACGCGCGGGCGAGACGGTCCAGCCCGGCCGAGTACGCCTCCTTCGAGCACTCGCCCCACCAGGGCGCGACCTCGTGCTTGGCCGTGTTCCACGCCAGCCGCAGCGCGGGCAGCGTCCACGGCACCGGCGTGAGCTGGTCGCCGCCCTGGCCGTAGGACGTCTCGGCGTCGCGCTGGGCGAGCGCGGCCTTCACCCGGGCCACACCCCAGTTGTAGGCGAACCGGGCCGCCCCGGCGTGACGGGACAGGTTCACGGCCTGGGCGTCGTTCGGGTCGAGCGCGAACCGATAGGCCTGCAGCGTCGTCACCCGGCGTCCTCGGTCGCGGCGGCGACCGCCCGGCGGGCACGATCCGCGGCGGTCTGGTGGCCGTACAACCGGGCGCACAGCGACGTGAGGATCTCCGTCATGTCCCCGACCAGGTCATCGTCGACCTCGACCGGGTCGACGACCAGCAGACGCCGGCCGTGCGCGGCCAACACGGCCTCGACATACTCGGCGCCGAACCGGGCGAACCGGCCGCGGTGCTCCACGACGATCGTGCTCACCCCCGGGTCGCCCAACAACGCGGACAACTCCCGGCGGTCGCCGTTCAACGCGGAGCCGACCTCGGTCACAACCCTGCCGACCGGCAGGCTCCGCTCGCCGCACCAGGTGGCGACACGGGCGACCTGCCGGTCCAGGTCGGCCTTCTGGTCAGCGGACGACACCCGGGCGTACACCGCCGTCACACCGGATGGCACCAGCCGTGTCTCGACGTCGCCGACCAGAATCAGGCCGCCAACCTTGCGGGCGGGGACCGGGAGCGTGCCAGCCGCGTACCAGCGCCGGGCGGTCACGTACGCGACGCCCTGCGACTCGGCCCACTCCTTCAGGTTCACCTGACCATTATAGACGGCTGGAGCAGCCTATTGAGTGCTGCTAGTCAGCAGTTCACAACCCCGGCATCTCCCTCACCGCTCACGGGCGGTCCCGCCGGACCGCGATCCCGTGGGTCGCGCGGTCCCGCGGGACCGCGGAGGAACGAGGGTCGGCGTCCCGACCGGCGCGGCGGGCTCAGGGCATGGCGACGGCGAGCAGGCAGAGGTCGTCCTCGCGGTCCTCGGCGCCGGCGATCTCCGCGAGGACGCGGCCGCACAGTCCGTCAAGGTCGAGGTCGGCGCAGGCGGCGGCGGTGGCGCAGGTGGCGAGCTCGGCCAGCCGGTCGGTGAGCGAGGTCCCGCGCCGTTCCACCAGGCCGTCGCTGTAGAGCAGCAGGCGCGCCCCGGGCGGTAGCGAGGTCTCGCTCTGGCCGTAGCTGGCCTCGGGGTCGACGCCGAGCATCGGGCCGTGGAGGTCGTCGAGGAAGGTGGCGAAACGGGCGGCGACCAGCAGCGGCGGTGGATGGCCGGCGCAGGACCAGCTGAGCCGGCCGGTGTCGGGTTCGAGGCGGACGACGACGGCGGTGGCGTAGGTGTCGTCGTCGGGGCAGGCGGCGAGGTTCGCCGACAGCTGGGTCGTGATCACCGCCGGGGGATGGCCTTCGATCGCATAGGCGCGGGCGGCGTGACGTAACTCTGCCATGGTCGAGACGGCGGGCAGCCCGTGGCCACCGACATCCCCGACGACGAGGGTGACGCTGCCGTCGGCGCGCACCACCGCGTCGTACCAGTCGCCGCCGATGCCGGCGTCCGGCCCGGCCGGCAGGTAACGGGACACGAGGCGCAGCCCGGGCACGTCCGGCAGGGTCCGCGGGAGGATCGCGCGCTGCAGTACCTCGGTGACCGACAGCTGCCGTTCGTGCAGCCGGGCCCGCTCGATCGCCTGTGCGTACACGCCGGTCAGGGTGCGCAGGAAGGCCCGGTCGTCCTCGTCGAAGGTGCGCGGGCCGGTCCAGCCCAGGGACAGCACGCCGATGATCCGCCCGGAGACGACAAGCGGCAGGGTGGCCGTCGCGTCGATCCTCAGCAGCCCGAAGATCTCGGTACGGTCCGGATAGTCCCGCAGGTAGGTCGCGCCGGTGGCGTCGAAGCGGGGCTCACCGGTGCGCAGGATGTCCGCGGTCGCCGCGGGACCGGGACGCCGGCCGTGGCCGCGTTCCCACACCTGGTTGAAGATTGGCTGGGACAGCCGCGGCCAGGCGATGACCCGACACGGTTCGCGGTCCTCGTAGAGGACGAACCCGGCGAAGGCGACCGACGCGCCCTCGACGGCCGTACGGAACGCGACGGTGGCGACGTCGTCGACCGTCAGCACCGAACCGAGCTCGGTGGTCACCGCCAACAGCCGGCGCGAGCGCGCCAGCGCCAGGGCGAGCGACGCCTCCTCGGCCGCAGCCCCGACCGCCGCGATCTCCGCCGAGTCGACGTCCGCCGCCGCAGCCCCGACCGCCGTGCTCCGTAGCCGCCTCCCCATCGCGCTCGCCCTTCCGGGCCGCCGCCGCGCCCGCGAAGGCCAGAACCGCACCCGCACCGGTGCCGGCATCCGGTACGGGCGGCGGACGACGGCGCCCTGCGCCCTCGATGACGTGCGTCGCCGGCACCCCAGCATCGTAACAACGAGTTACGAGTCGGCAGTAGGCCGACCTCGACCGCGGACGAGCAGGAAGACGGCGACCAGCGCCGCCACCGCGACGGTCACGGCCGCGTTCACCCCGAGGGCGAGGCGGATGCCGCCGAGGGTGGCGCCAGCCGCCGAGTGGCCGCCGGCGTGGGTCAGCGCGGTGGCGCGGGCATTCGCGATCGCGCTCAGCACGGGAATGCCAAGGGTCAGCGCGACCTGCTGGGTCATGGTGGTCAGGCCGGTGGCCAGGCCCTGCTGCTCGTCGGGGAGATTCGACGTCGCGGTGACCAGGTAGCCAACGATGCCGCAGGCGTGGCCGAAGAAGCCGACGGCCGAGGCCGCCAGCACCAGGGTCAGCGACCCGCGGTCGACGCCGGCGAACACCAGGCCCAGCGCGCACAGCGCCTGCAACAGCAGGCCGATCACCAGCAACGCCCGGGCCTGGACAAGCCCCAGCAGGCGCGGGCCGAGCAGCCCGGCCGTGAACGCCGCCGCCCCCGGAACGCCGAAGATCAGACCGGTCGTCACCGCCGAGTAGTGCAGCACCTGCTGCAGGTACAGCGTCATCATGAACACGATCGAGCTGCCCAGCGCGAAGACGCCGAAGCCGCCGGCGTTACCCCAGCCGACGTGGCGCAGCCGCAGCACATCGAGCGAGGCCAGCGGGTGCGGGCTGGTGCTCTCGATGCGGCCGAACGCGCCGAGCAGCACGGCGCCGACGGCGATCGACACCCACACCCACGGGTCCGACCAGCCCTCCTCGCCGGCCCGCGAGATGCCGTAGACGAACGCGACCAGGCCCGCCGTCACCGTCAGCGCACCGGGAACGTCGAGGCGCCCGCCCGCGTCCCCGCGCCCACCGGTGAGGACCCGCGGCGCCAGCGCGATGATGACGACGGCGACCGGCACGTTGACGAGGAACGCCCAGCGCCAGCTCAGGTAGCCGGTGAGCAGGCCGCCGACCAGCGCGCCGACGGTGAACCCGGCCGGCAGCAGCGCCCCGTTCAGGCTCAGCGCCCGCTGCCGGACCGGCCCCTCCGGGAACGTGATGACCAGCAGCGACAACGCGGCCGGGATGGCGATCGCCGCCGCCATGCCCTGACCGACCCGGGCGACGAGCAGCTCGGTGGGCCCCTGCGCGAACCCGCCGAGCAGCGACGCGGCGACGAGCAGCACCAGGCCGGTCAGCAGCGTCCGGCGCCGTCCGGCCAGGTCCGCGACCCGCGCGAACAGCAGCGTAAGCCCCGCCGAGGGCAGCGCGAACGCGGTCGCGATCCACTGCAGGTCGCGATCACCGAGGCCGACGCCGTGGCCGATCGACGGCAGGGCGACGTTGAGGATCGAGAAGTCGATGGCCAGCATGAACTGGGTGCCCAGCAGCAGCACCAGCGCCAGCCGCTGCCGGGGCGTCATCCGGTCCGCCGCCGGCTCGACGGGACGTCGCCGGCGGGCCTCGTCCGGGTCGCGAGGCTCGGGCACGCGCTGTTCAGGCTCCGGGCGCCGCTCTGGGCGCGACGGCCGCACGGTCGAGGCAGAGGTCTGTTCGTTCACGGAGACGACGCTCGCCGCCCGCGGCCCGGCCAGCCATTCCCCCGCCGGTACCCCCCGCCCGGAGGGTACGCACGGCGAGGATGGCCTCGGCGGGGTGACCGAAGAACGTAGCGCGCAGGCCCCGTCCTTCAGGGCGGGGTCAGCACATCAACTCCGGCGTCAGGATGACAACGGCATGATGTATTCTTTCAGGCATGGGGAACCGGGTGGTGAAGCGGGCATACCGCTACCGCTTCTACCCAACACCGGAACAGGCCACGCAGCTTTCCCGTACTTTCGGCTGCGTGCGCTACGTGTACAATCGTGCGCTGGCCGAACGGCACCGGGCCTGGTCTCAGGAACAGCGGCGGGTCACCCACGCCGAAACCG
>NZ_JCBATA010000094.1:0-21420 GCF_059816245.1 Frankia sp. RB5 | reverse complement strand
CCCTACGCCGTGTCGGCTACGCCCTCATCCCACCCGGCCGACGTGATCACACCACCCCGACCGCCGCCCTCGATCTCCACAGCTTCCCCTGACAAACCAGGCAGACCCCCCACATGAAGAAGCCCTGGCTGTAACCCGGGGCCAGGTCGGCGTCGCCGAGTTGCACCTACATGCGGGGCTTGGCCGGGCCCTCTGTCGCGTGGTGCGCGGGCTGTGAGATAGTGCCGCGACCATGGCCAAGGTAACCGCCACACCTCCACAGCTGCCACCCGCGGGCTCCAGCGACTACGCCATCACAATCAAGGACTGCAACAGCATCACCGAAGCGCAGATCACTCTCCGGCGCGGGTCGCTCAATATCAAGTACGGACCCAACGGCATCGGGAAGAGCACCATCGCCCGTGCGCTTGTTCTCAACGCCCGGGGCGGGAATGCCCTCCAAGACCTACTTCCGTTCAAGTACCGCCATGGCAGCAGCGGGAAGACGCCGACGGCCGTGGGTGCCGACGAGATCAAGAACGTCCTCGTCTTCGATGAGCACTACGTGTCCCAGTTCGTCTTCCAACCCGACGAGGTGGTCAAGAACAGTTTCGAGATCTTCATTAAGACGCCCGAGTATCAAGCGGGTATCGAGGAGCTCGATGCCATCTTCGAGGACCTGAGGAAGGTGTTCCTGGAGAACGAGGCGCTTGATGATGTGATTGCCAGCTTCACCGAGCTGCGCAACGCCTTCACCATCACCAAAGCCGGTGGGATCGCGAAGACCAGCAAGGGGTTCAGGGCGCTCGGCATGGGCGGGAAGCTCGCCGCGATCCCGAAGCCCCTCTTGGGCTTCGAGAAGTTCCTCCATAGCGACGACCCGGCGGGATGGCTGTCGTGGCAATCGAGGGGTAAGAGCTACCTCGAGCTATCGGACAATTGCCCCTTCTGCTCGATCCCTGACATGGACAAGAAGACCGCCGTCCACGTATCCGAGGAGTATGAGTCCGCCGCGGTCAAAAACATGGGCGCGCTGCGCCTCGTCATCGACAGGCTGGCGGGCTCCTTCGTGCCCGAATGCCATGCGCAACTGCGGAAAATCACGACGAGCCTGGAGGAACTTTCCCCGGAGCAACACCAATTCCTGGTGAGCTTGCGAGGTCAAGTCGAGACGCTTCTGAACAAGTTCACCGCACTGAAGATGCTCTCGTTCGTGTCCTTGCGCGATGAGCCCGACGTGGACACGGCGCTGAGAAGTCTGAAGATCGACCTGGAACTTCTGGACGCGCTCAATTCCGAGGACACACAGCATGTCGTGGAAGGGATGAACGCAGAGCTTGATCGTGTCGCGCTGCGGATCAACGACATTAAGAGGCGCGTGGGCATCCAGAAGACGCGGGTGGCGAAGTCGATCCAGCGGAACCAGGACGAGATCAACGAGTACCTCCGGTCCGCCGGCTACAAGTACGGGGTGCGGATCGAGTCCAGGGACGACTCTTATCGGATGATCGTTGAACACCAGGATGCTCCGGGTCACCTGGAGGCTGCCGCCAGCCATCTGAGCTTCGGCGAGCGAAACGCTTTTGCGCTCGTTCTGTTCATGCATCAGGTCCGCCGCGATGCGCCCGACCTAGTCGTCCTCGATGATCCGGTGTCGAGTTTCGACAAGACGAAGAAATTTGCCATTCTCCACAAGCTCTTTCATGGCAGGCAAAGCCTCCGGGGATTCACCACGCTGCTCCTGACCCATGACATCGAGCCTGCCATCGACATCGTCCGAACCGCGACGGCGGGGCAGTTCCAAGCGACGACCCCCGTCGCCCATTTCCTCCGGGGCCGGGAGGGGCGGGTGGAGGAGAAGCCTATCAAGCCCGCCGACATCATGACGTTCTCTCAGGTCTGCGACGAGAACATCAGCTCATCAGCCGATCCGGTAATCAAGTGCATCTACCTCCGCCGTCGCTACGAGGTCCACGGCGAACATCGGGCGGAATATGACGTTCTCTCAAGCCTTCTCCACGTTCGGGATGAGCCCAGTTCCAAGGGCGAGAATGGGGAGCTCATTCCGCTTGGCGAGGAGGAGCGCGAGCAAGCAATTGCCAATATCCAGGAGGTCATTCCCGGCTTTGACTACGTCGGTCTCCTGGCGCAAATTAAAGACCGGGAGGCCCTAAAGGCCAAGTTCGAGTACACGAACGTGGGCTACGAGAAAGTCCAAATCTTCCGCATCGCCTTGGAGCTTGACCCCGACGCCCCTGGAGGCGATGCCGCCTTCAAGAAGTTCGTCAACGAGTCGTACCACATCGAGAATGAGTACGTGATGCAGCTGAACCCGCGCGAGTTCGATGCGGTCCCGGAGCATGTCGTCCAAGCCTGCGCGGACCTACTCATGTAGCGCGGCCGCACATACATTGAGCTGATCCGGTGCATCGCGGGGCGCGTTGGACACATGCGCAAGAGGTTCTAGCCTCTGGCAGTTCGACGTCCACCGTGAAGAGGCTGGTCGACCGTCGCCTCAGGAACGATCATCCTTCACGCGAGGATCACAATAGGGCCTGTAGGTCTTCTACCGTCAGGCCAGCATCCACTAGTATCTGACGAAGCGTCCCTTTCGGAACATCTCGTCCCGCGTGAACTGGAACGGTGACATCGAGCCCACGGGGATCGGGGTTGCGAAGGCGATAATGACTGCCCTTGACTCGGGCCACCTCGAACCCGACCTTCTGCAAGGCCTTGACGAGATCTTTACCAGGGATCGATAGAACTGGAGGCACGCAGCGCTTCCAAACTCAGGCGACGTCCAACATTATGGTGAACTCTTCAGGAGCACCGTCGTCTTCGAGAATCATGAGGACAGCCTCGTGCAGATCTGCCAGCGCATCCTCACGGTTATCGCCACTGCCGTTGCACCCGACACGACCGACGTAGGCGTGGGCACACCAGACACCGTCTTCGTCCTGCTCCACCGTGTAAGGGATGTGCACCGCCCGGCTCATGCCTGCCAGGATAGCGTGCAATGCACCCCCGATGGCCCTCCGCCCCTCGGGTTTGCCGATGTCTCGTCAGTGTCTGCGATCGGTGAAGCGCGTAAGTGGCGGGATGGCTGCGGAAGAGTCGCCAGAAGCCCTGGGCGGCGCCTCGTCTTCCAGGCCGATCAGAGCTGGGCACCCAGCGTCTGGTTTGGGTGACTGTGTCATGCTGTTCGGGTGACGGGCGGGGATCGCGCTGTCGACGTCTTCGTGTCCTACGCCGAGGACGGGCTTGGCTGGGCGAAGTGGATCACGGCCACCCTGGAGGAGGCGGGATATCGCGTTCGGCTCGACGCCTGGGACGCCGTCCCGGGCACCCACCTGCCATCCTGGCTGAACGAGGTGACGCAGCAGGCCCGCCGCACGATCGCGGTGGTGTCGGACGGCTACCTGGACTCAGCGACGGCGCCGGCGGAGTGGGGGGCGGCCTGGTCGCCGCGGATCGCGGACGGCGAGCGCCGCCTCCTGGTCGCGCGGGTGGCGGACCGGCCGATTCCCGGGCTGCTCGGCCAGCTCGTCCCGATCGACCTGGTCGGCCGTAGTCCGTTGGCCGCGCAGACCATGCTCCTCGCGGCAGTGCGTTCCGAGACCGAGACTCCGGCGGCGGGCGACGACGGTCCGGCGGGACCGCGCGAGGGATGGAGCGTCCCGGGCCGCGGCCGAGGCAGCTCAACCGACGTCCTGTTCCCGGGGGAGCTGCCGGCGGTGTGGAACGTGCCGCGGCCGGCGAGCCGGTTCGTGGGCCGGACGGCGGCGCTGGGTCACCTCGACGAGGCGATGTCCGCGTCGGCGGGTCGGCTGGTCGCGGTGACGGGGCTCGCGGGGATCGGCAAGACGAGCCTGGCCGTCGAGTACGTCCGTCAGCAGCGGATGGGCTTCGACGCGGTGTGGTGGGTGCCCGCGGGGCGCCCGGAGCTGGTCGGGGAGCGGGTACGGGCGCTCGCACCGGCGCTCGGGCTGCCCGCGCACGCGGAGCCGGCCGCGGTGCTCGCCCGCCTCGACGCCGCCGACGGGCGATGGCTGCTCGTCCTCGACGGCGCCGCCAGCCTCGACGAGCTGCCCGGCTGGCTGACGCCGTCCACCGGCGAGGGCCGGATCCTGGTCACGTCCCGCGCCGACGACTGGGCCACGGCCGGCGCGGTGGTGGTGCCGGTCGGCCCGATGCCACGACCGGAGTCGGTGGCGCTGCTCGCCGAACGGTTGCCGACGGTCGACCCGCAGGTCGCGTCCCGCATCGCCGACCAGCTCGGAGACCATCCGCTGGCCCTCGACCAGGCGGCTCACCGGATCGGCCAGGCCCGGGTGCCCGCGGAGACCTACCTGGCGGCGTTGATCGACCGGCCCACCGTCCTGCTCGGGCAGGGAGAGGTGCCGGGACGGCCCGGGGTCACCGCCGCCACCCTGTGGGACGAGCCGATCCACCGTCTCGACGCGGACGCGCCGGCCGCCGCCGAACTCCTCCGCCTCGCCGCGCACGGCGATGCCACCCCGCTGCCGCTGCGGATCCTCACGGCCGACCCGGCGGCGATCCGCGGCGTGGAGCTGCGAGCGGCTGCCGGGGATCCGCTGGAGCTGGCCGACATGGTCGCCGCCCTGGAACGCTCGGGCCTTGCCCACCGCGACGGCGCGGCCCTGGCCATGCACCCCCTGGTCCGCAGTGCCGTCCGCGCCGACACCAACCCCGAACACGCCGAGCAGCTCGTCGACTCCCTCGGCCGGATGCTGCACAGCGCCCTGCCCGAGCAGGTCACAGCCAACCC
Source organism: Frankia sp. RB5 (assembly GCF_059816245.1). Lineage (NCBI taxonomy): Bacteria > Bacillati > Actinomycetota > Actinomycetes > Frankiales > Frankiaceae > Frankia > Frankia sp. RB5. Next base: position 16,652 of record NZ_JCBATA010000094.1, on the reverse strand, counting down.
GGACGCCTGGCCAGCCTGGCGAGAGCTACTCCCCCACAGCCTGGCCACCCTCGAGGCCACCGACCCCGCCGCGGACACCCCGCACACCGCCTGGCTCGCCGAGCACACCGCCGCCTACCTCACCGAGCAGGGCCGCCCCGACCAGGCCGAACCCCTCGCCGCACGCGCGGTGACCGCCCGTGAACGCCTCGACGGCCCCGACCACCCCGACACCCTCACCGCCCGCGAAACCCACATCCGCGCCGCCCTCAACGCCGATCACCTCGCCGTCGCCGGCCCCCTCGCCGAACGCAACGCCACCGACCGCGCCCGCCTCCTCGGCCCTGACCATCCCGACACCCTCACCAGCCGCGAAACCCTCGCCCGCGCCTACCAACGCGCCGGCCACCTCGACCACGCGACCCAGGTTTTCCAGCAGAACCTCACCGACCGCACCCGCATCCTCGGCCCCGATCATCCCGCGACCCTGGAAAGCCGCCACCGCCTCGGCGCCGCGCTCGACGACTCCGGCCGTGGCGACGAGGCAACCCGGATCCTTCGGCCTACTCTCATCGCCCGCGATCGCGTTCTCGGCGCCGACCATCCCGAGACTCTGAACACCCACCACCAACTCGCCGCCACCTACCAGCGCATGGGCGCCACCGGCGACGCTCTCGCCCACGCCGAACCGACCCTCACCGCCCGCGAACGCGTCCTCGGCCCCCACCACCCCGCCACCCTCGACAGCCGCCACCAGCTCGGCGTCATGTACCGCCACGTCGGCCGTCTCAGCGAAGCCACGCACGAACTCGATCAAGCGCTCGCTGGCCGCGAGCACGTTCTTGGTCCTGACCACAGAAGCACTCTCGACAGTGCCCACGCACTCGCCAGTGCCCACCGATCAGCCGGGCGCCCGGAGGTTGCTGTGCCTCTTTTCGAACGGGCCCTCACCGGCCGTGAAAATACCCTTGGCCCTGACCACGAGAAGACGACTCTCAGCCGAGAGCAGCTCGCCGTCGCCTACATCGCGTGCGGACGACCGGGCGACGCTACTCCGCACCTTGAGCGCCTTCTTGACCGCCATGAACGTGTCCTTGGTGGTACGCACCCCCGCGCTATGGAGGTCCGCGACACCCTCGCGGCCCATTACCGCGACACCCAGCAGCCTGAATCAGCCCGTCACCACCTGGAACGCCAGATCGACGCGGGGATCCAGACCGGAGGTGCCGATGCCCGCACTTTGCGATCGGCGACCAGTCTCATCGAGGTCTATCGCCAGACCGGCCGGACAACCCAGGCAGTCGAACTCAGCGAGCATGTCCACGCCATCCGCAGCCACACCCTTGGCCCAGATCATCCTGAGACCCGGGCGAGCCGGGCCACGCTCGCTGACTCGTACAGTCAAGCCGGCCGGTATACCGACGCCGCTCCGCTGTACCGCGCCGCTCTGACGGACGCGATGCGCGAACACGGCCCGTACCACCCGGAGACCCTCGGCGCCCGTCGCGCACTCGCACACGCAGCATCAGCGGCGGACTCCAACGGACCTCTCCACTCAGAGCGGCCGAACCTCACCGACAGTCCCCCTCATCCCGAGACCAGCCGCCCCCGATTCGGCGCCTGAACGGCCGGCATCCACCATGCCCATCAGCGAGGCGTCAATGGAGGTCAGCTGGCCCATCTCCATCTCCATCCGCGACCGAAGACGCATCCGGCTCCTCTGATGGCCGCTTCAGCCGCCCCAGCTTGTCGAACAACCGCGACCGCGCATCGTCCGCAGCAGGCCACTCCTCGGCGCGTTCACGCTCGCGCTCTTCACGAGCACGCGCCTCGCGCGCGTCGGCAGCCGCATTCGCCTTGTCTCGAAACTCTCGCATCCTCTGATCAAGTTCCTGCTGCTCTGACGCGAACTCGTGCTCCGCGGCCAGACGATTCGTCAGTTCCTGATCGTCGCGGGAGTTCCATGTGTGGGTGAAGGAGCCGTCCCAGTTGACGGGGCGTAGAGGCGGGCGATCGGCCGGCGGGGTCTCGGACAGTCCGGCAGGACCGCTGGGAGAAGGGTCGGATGGGGACCAGCTTCGAGGAGCCGTCGCGTCCGATGCGGGTACGGCTGGGTCCTGGTCGGCGTGGGGGGCCTCGTCGGGGCCGGCGTCGGGGTCGGGGTCGTCGGTCGGGGCATGGGACACGGTCGTCCTCCTTCGGCTGGCACCAGTGGTAATCATCCCACTGCGCGCCGCGCGTTCACCGCGGCCGGCAGCGTCCGGCGTCGCCGGGGCCGCTGCTGCGATCCGCCACGCTGTGGGACCGCCCTACCGCGTCGCGGTCAGGAGGCCTTGTCGGTGTGGTCGGGGTCCTCGTCGGCGGCGCGGTGGCGGTTGCGGGCCCAGGAGTCCGGGAGCGCGATCCACTCGCTTTCGGTCGCCAGTTGGACGAGTGCGCCGTCGAGACGCGGCGGGCGGGTCGGCTCGGGAGTCGGGCACAGCACCCAGACGGGCCGGGCGCCGGCGCGGGCCCACTCGGCGAGGGTGAACAGGACGTCCATACCTCGTCCGCCGTAGCGGCCGAAGACCCCGGCGTCGTGCAGCAGGAGTGGCAGGCGGCGGCCACCGGCGGGGGTGTCGGCCACGACCAGGGCGGTGAGCCGCGGCTCGGCCCGATCCCAGGCACGGCGGACGTAGTCGGCAAGGTTGGTCGCCGCGCGGGTGCCGGGCTCGGCGGCGTCCGCGCGCAGGATCGTCGCCCAGGTCGGCTTGGGTCTGAGGTCGACCTCGGCGTGCAGGGCGTCGAGGAAGACAGCGGCGACGTCGACCAGCTCGGCGGCGAAACGCGGGCGGATCAGTCCCGCGCGGGCGGCCAGGTAGTGGTTGCGCCGCACGGTCAGGGCCCGGAAGCCGTCGACGGCGGCGGCGGCGAGCAGACGCTGCTCGACGAGTGCCGCAGCCGCCTGGTCGGGGTGGTCGAACACCGCGGGTGACGGCCCGCGGCCCAGGTCGGTGGGCTCGCGGACGACCGGGGTTGCCCGCGAGCCGAACCCGGCCGAGGACAGCAGGCCGTGCGGCGGCACGTACCCCTCTCGGGCCGCGTCCCATTCGAGGATGAATCCGGCGGCGGCCAGGGGCGTGTCCAGGGCCGGATGCGCCGGCAGGTCGACGGCCAGGTCCGGGAAGCGGTTGTGTACCCGCTCGTGGATGGTCGCCACGTCCAGCAACGGCCGCGGGACCTCGACGGGACGGATGGGCAGCACGCCGGCCTGGGCGAGCCGCAGCGCCCGGACGAGGTCCAGGTCGCGGGGGTAGATCTCCAGGCGAGCGTTGGCGGCCGCGGTACGGGAGGCGGCGGCCGCGAGACGGACGAGGCGCTGCTGGTCGAGCGCCGCCAGGCCGGCCGGCACGTCGGCCGTCGCGGCCAGTTCACGCTGCACGGTTGTCGGGGCGGGTAGTTCCTCGGCCCGCGCGAGCCGGTCCGCGGCCCGACCCAGGGCGATGGCGTAGTCGAACAGCGCGGGCGCGGCGGGCGTCAGCGGGCCGTCGTCCTCGGTTGCCTCCAGCGCGACCAGGATGCGCTCGTAGTACCGACGGCGGGCCAGGCGGGGCTCCGAGTCCAGGTCGGCGGTCTCCAGCGCGGCGCGGACCGCGGCGGCGGCGAAGGCCCGACGGGCGTCCGGGGCCAGCGGCGTCCCGGTGCCGCGACGTCCGAGGACTGTGGTGACCAGCTCCTCGAAGCCCATGACCCGGCCGGCGTCCGTGAGGATCTCGACGATTTCGTCATGCACCGAGCGGACGGCGTCGTCGGCGTGCCAGGCCCGGCGGCGGGCCACGAGCACCTGCGCGATCCGGCCGGGCGACACGCCGATCCGGTCGGCGATCTGCTGCTGCGGCGCCCACAGCGGCAGGTCCGGGAGCTCGCCCGCGGCGTCGGGCAGGCCGAGCAGCAGCCTCGACGCCTCCCGCTCGGCGGCGCCCCGCCCGCCGGACCGCGCCCGGGGCAGCAGCCGGTCGGCGAGCGCCTCAACCGGCATGCGGCCGACGTCCGCCAGCAACGCTGCCGGGGACGACGGGGCCGCCGACGCACCGCCGCCGGGGACAGCGGAGTCAGCGGACTCCTCGGAGTCGGCGGAGCTGGAGGCCGGCCGCGACGCCGCCCCGGACGTCGCGGGGTCACCGGACGATCCGTCGGCGGCTGTGGATCCGGGCGCGGGTGCGGCGAACGCGCGGCGCCACTGACGGATCCGGGACTGCAGCTCCTGACGGGTCTTCGCGCCGGTGCCCGGAAGGCTGATGATCTCCTTGGAACCGAGGGCCAGCAGCGCGCCGACGGTCGTCGCGTTCACCTGGTGCGCCGCCGACACCGCCCGCGGCGACAGGCCCGCCGCCTCCAGCGGGGTGTCCGGTGTCGTCGCCGCCGTGACGGGCGCCGGGGGGGTGGAGTCGACGGCCCGGAAGATGGCCTGCCAGGCGTCCCGCATGTCCTTCAGCGATCCGAACCGCTCGCCCGCATCCCGGTGCAGCGACCGCAGGAAGAAGGCGGTGAGGCCGCCGCGGATCGCTGGGTCGAACGCCTCGGTGGCGAGTGTCGGCGGTCCGGGGGTGAGCCGGGCGTCACCCGAGCCGTTGCCCCACAGCGGCAGCTCGCCGGAGGCCATCTCGTGCAGGGTGACGGCGAGGGCGTAGCGCTCGGCGTGGTCGTCGTAGGTGGTGCGGATGCCGGCGCCGACGAAGGGGTCCAGGTAGCGGGGCGTGCCGGCGGTGGTGTCACGCACGGAGACGTTCGCCAGCGAGAAGTCGATGAGCACGAGCTGGTAGGTACGGTTCGGCCGGCGGCGGATGACGATGTTGTCCGGCTTCAGGTCGCGGTGGGCGACGCCCTCGCCGTCGAGGTAGTCGACCGCGCCGAACAGGTAGTCGCTGTACGTCTCCAGCTCGTCGACGGTCAGCCGGCCCTCGCGCAGCCTGCGGGCCACCGTCCGCTCGCCCGCGTGGTCGAGGACCAGCACCGTGCGCCCGCCGATGACGAGGGTGTCGGGGCGGGCCAGGCGGATCACCCGGGAGTCGTTCAGCCGGCCCAGCACGGACGCCTCGTGCGCGAGGCGCGGCGCCCGCTCGTCCGACAGCGCGATCTTGAGGACCTCGTCGCGGTCGGTCTTCTCGTTGTGGGCGAGGAAGGCCCGGCTCGTCGAACCGGTGCCGAGACGCTCCCGGATCCGCCACTCGCCTCCGACAAGGTCTCCGCGCTGTGCCTCGAGCGGATCGGCCTCGGGCTCGTCCGGCGCGGTGAACTCCTCCTCGACGAGCAGCAGCCAGTCGAGCAGATCGCCGACGCTCGCGAAACGGTCCTCGGGCACTGGCCGGGTCGCCTGCACGACCAGCTCGTTCGCGGCGTCCGACAGGGAGTCGACGACCTGGGCCGGGTGCAGGCCGCCGGACTGCTCGAGGCGCGACGTCAGCGCGTTCGGGCTGTCCGCCGGCGGCTGGCCGGTCAGGATCAGGTAGGCCAGCGCGCCGAGGCCGAACACGTCGATGCCGACCGGATCGGGAAAGGGGGCGCCGACCTCGGGCGCCAGGTAGCCGCCGGCGGCGAGCTCCAGATGCGGCAGGAACCGGGCCGCGGGCTGCACCGCCAGGTCCAGCGACGTCCTCGTCATCGCGCTCGACAGGGTGCCGGTACCGGAGCCGGAGCCCGTGTCGCGGGCCGCGGCCTGCCAGTCGCTGATCACCAGCCGTGGGACGAGCCAGCCCTGCTCGTCGTTGCCACCCGCGCGGCGCCGCCGTCGGCCGCCGGCCGGCACGACCAGGACGCTGCGGGCGGACAGCGCCCGGTGGTAGAGATGCCTGCCGTGGGCGTAGGCGACGGCCTCGGCCAGTTCGCGGATCATGTGCAGGCGGGTGCCCGCGTCCAGGCGGTCGCCGTACCGGTCGAGGTAGTGATCGAGGCGCATCTCGTCGGGGCGGTGACGGAAGATCAGCGCTGGCCCCGCCTCGTGGCTCTCCAGCCCGTCGACCTGGACGATCCCGGGATGGTTGATCCCGTGCAGTACCAGGAACTCGCGGCGCGCGACCGCCTCCCGCGCGGCCCGCTCGGCCTCTCCGGCGGCCCGTTCGACGAGGTAGATGCGTACCCGGCGCCGTTCGGAGGCGACCTGGGCGTGGGCGGCGTGGTAGTCCTGCCAGCTCGGGCCGGAGTCGAACGCCGGGAACTCCAGCTGCCAGGAGCCCACCCGCTGGTGGCGCCGGCTGCGGGCGATCCCCGCCGCCGGCAGCAGCTTCGCCAGCGCTTTCGACAGTGCCGGGGTGACGCGGTGCCGCTCGTCGCGCAGCGGCGCGTCGAGCAGGCCGGACCAGATCGACGGCAGCGCGCCGCGTGCGCCGCCCCCAGCCACCGCCCCGCCCCCAGCCACCGCCCCGCGCCCACCGCCGTCCTCCCCACCGCGCAGACCGGCGCTGCCGGCACCGGCACTGGCACCGGGACCGGGACCGGCACCGGGGCGGTCCGGGCCGAACACCCAGTGCAGCTGGTGTTCGGGCAGCTCGACCCGCAGCGTCGGGTTGGACAGGAACACCGCCGGCTGGATGAACGGGATCCTGGTCTTCGTCGCGCGGCCGGCGTTCTCCAGGAGGGTGCGCAGCTCCTTGGACTTCTGGTTCGCCAGGTGCAGCGGGTTGTCGAAGATCCTCGTGTTGCCCGACTGGCGGTGCTGGGTCCAGTTCGACCCGGCCGCCGTCAGCCGCCCGACCAGGCTCTTGATCTCGATCAGGTAGATGCCGCCGCGGGCGACGACCAGCAGGTCGACCTCACGGATGTGCCCGGTGGTCGCCGTGAAGGTGAAGTTCGACCACGCCCGGTACGGCTCGGCGTCCGGCAGCAGGAGCCGGACGTGCTCCAGCGCCTCCCGTTCATGGGGAAACTGCGACGGCGTGACCGTCTCCCAGCGACCCTGGCCCTCCCGCACGCGGCCCCCCACCGTCCACCGTGGCAGCGTCGGCTCCCGCCGCCATGCCCCTCCGGTATGCCGGTTGTGATCCTAAGTGACCGCCATCCCAGCGCAACAACACACCCCCGGGACCGAGAGCGGCTCTTCCGCTCCGGGACGGAGTGCTCAGCCGCGGCAGCGTTGGATGTTGTCGGGGGTGTAGCAGGGCTGGTCGTCGTCGGTGCTGACGTTGCTGCGGCCGGGGCCGGTGTTGAGGTACGTGAGGAAGCTGTCGACGAGGGAGCCGGGGACGGGCTTGCCGTACGTGTACGCGTACTCGATGGCGACGAAGCGGTAGCCGGCGTCGTTGATCATCGGCTGGTGGCCGTCGATGGCGATGGGGCGCAGGTGGGAGGAACGCTTGGCGGCGCGCAGGTCCATGTAGCCAATGCCGCCCGGGAAGGTCGCCACCTTCTGCACCATCTCGTCCGTCGACGACAGCGCGCAGTATTCCCTGTCGGCGCTGGTGTCCCGCGCGCAGCCTGCCGAGACGGCGGCCGGCTCCAGGTTGGGGGTGATGAACAGCCGGTCGAAGGAGATCCGGGTGCCCGAATCCGTCGTCCGACTCATGACCTGGACGGGCGCGGAGTATCGCGGGTCGATCTGGCTCCAGTTCGTGATCTGACCGGTGAAGATCGACCGTAGCTGGTCCGACGTCAGATTCGTCACGGGCACCTTCTCGTTCACCACGAGGGCGAACAGCGACCGGGCGACGGCCTGTCCCCACAGCCGCGGGCTCGCGCCCTCGTTCACCCGGCCGTCCGAGATGGCGATGATGTTCTTCCCGTCCGGCGACGGGGACGACGCGACGTCGCGCAGGCCGGCTTCACTGCCGCGCGCGTCCACCGTGATCCTCGCGCCGGTGCACTCCTTCTCATACCGGCGCGCCACCGCCTGGACGACGGGCGCGAACGCCGTCGAGCCGGCGACGGTCAGCTCGCCCTTCGCGCAGCCCAGCGGCGGGCGCTGCTCGTTGGACACGAGAATGATGCAGGCCAGGACGACGACGCACACGGTGAGCATCACGGTGATCAGGCGGGCCGGCCGGCTGAACTTGCGCGGCTTGTCGTCGACCGAGACGCTTTCGGTCTCGACGATACTGCCGTCCCGGATGCCGCCGCGCACCTTCATGTCGCTGCCGACGCCGCCGCCATCGAGCAGTACCAGGAGCTTGTAGTACTGGCCTGGATTGAGCGGCACCCGCGGCAGGTAGATGACGTTGTCGGTGTACCGGATGGCGTCCGGCGCGCCGAAATGGCCGAGGAGATGTTCCTGGCCCGGGTCCGGAATGACGACGACACCGCGGACGGTCAGATCGGCGACGTCGGCGGTGAGCCCGTAGGCGCCGCCGTTGGTGTAGTCGGCCTCGGTGATGCTCTGCGCACCGTAGTTCTCGATCCGCAGCAGGACGAGCGTCGCGTCGGAGATACCGGGCAGGTGACTGAACAGGCCGAAGATCGCCTGGGTGCGGCCGCCGCGGGTGCCGCCGCCGACCCGGATCGCCATCTGGACGCGGTAGCCGATCTGCCGGCTGCGCGGCCGGCGCTCATACCAGACGGCCGCCAGCGACGCGCCCAGGCCGAGCAGCGCCGTGAGCACGGCGATGATGTTGCCGGCACTCCACCAGTCCACGTCCCACCTCGAGCCCCCGCAGACGCGGCTTGATCATCCGTGACCGCGCCACAGTACGAGCCGGACGAACTCGCCGACAGTCACCGATCTGACCCGATCCCGACTGTTCGGCGGATGTTCACGGCGACGTCGGACAGCGGCCGCTGGCCCAGCCGTGCAGGTGGGCGCGGATGGCGGGGATCACGGTCCTGCCGCGTGCGATCAGGAGTCGGTAGTGTCCGCTCCGGGTGGAACGTCGTTAAGGCGACGAAAGCGCAGGTAGTGCGCCTGGGACCAGGGATTGACCGGTCCACGGGAGCCGTCCGGGCGGCCTGAGGCATGATCACGAGCGAGGCGCCGGCTCGGCCGGCGGTCTGATCGGGGGGCATGGGGATGGGCTGGCTGGCGCTCGGCGTGGCGATCGTCCTGGAGATCATGGCCACGCTGTCGCTTCGTCGCCTGTCGTCGGGATTCGCGCCACTGCCGATGGCGCTGGTCGTCGTGGGATACACCGGGGCGTTCGCCTGCCTCGCGGTCGCGCTGCGCTCGGTCAACGTGGGCGCGGCCTACGCGATCTGGTCGGGCATCGGCACGATCGGCATCACCGCGCTCGCCGCCCTGTTCTTCGACGAACACGTCTCCCCGGCGGCCCTCGCCGGCATCGCGCTGATCGTCGTCGGCGTCATCCTGGTCAACCTCGGCGGCGCCACCCACGGCTGACCAGGCGGACGCGGCCGGCTACTTCTTCTGCTCGATGCGGACCATGTTGCCGGCGGGGTCGCGCACGGCGCAGTCGCGCACGCCCCATGGCTGACTGGCGGGCTCCTGGAGGACCTCGACGCCGGGGGACGAGACGATCCGGTCGAAGGTGGCGTCGAGGTCGTCGGCGCGGAGCTGGACCATGAGCAGCTCGCCCTTGGCGAGCAGGGCGGCGAGGGCGTCGCCGTTCTCCTTGGAGCGGCCGGCGTGCGGCTGCGACAGGACGATCGCGACCTCCGGCTGGCTGTCGGTGACCAGGGTGATCCACTTGAAGCCGTCGCGGGCGACCTCGTTGCGGACGGTGAGGCCGAGGGTGTCGCGGTAAAAACTGAGGGCGGCGTCGGGATCGTCGACGAGGACGTGCATGCCGCTGAGGGAAACCGTCATGCCACCGACGCTAGGCGTGCCTCGCGACCTGCGCTTCTCCGAAACTGCTCTCCTGCGGCTCCGTGACCGCGGGCGCGGCGGGCGCGCCGCCCTGCCCGGCGACCGGGCGCTCGGCGACCGGGCGCTCGGCAACCGGGCGCTCGGCAACCGGGCGCTCGGCAACCGGGCGCTCGGCGACCGGGCTGTCCCGGCCGGGCCGCCCACGTGCCACCCGGCGCGGCCTCGTCGCCACCATGACCTGGCAGCTGGGGACGGCGCGCAGCTCGTCGTGGTCAAGGGCCCGGTACGCCGACGGCGACTCGCCGACCAGCGCGGTGAACCGGGCGGAGAACGAGCCGAGGCTCGTACAGCCGACCGCGAAGCAGACGTCCGTCACGCTCAGGTCGCCGCGGCGCAGCAACGCCTTCGCCCGCTCGATGCGCCGCGTCATCAGGTAGGAGTACGGCGTCTCCGAGTAGGCCTCGCGGAAGCGGCGGCTGAAGTGCGCCGTCGACATGAACGCCGTGCGGGCGAGCGCGGGCACGTCGAGCGGCTGCGCGTACTCCCGGTCCATCCGGTCGCGGGCACGGCGCAGCCGGCGCAGCTCCTCGAGGTCGGCGGCGCTCACCACGCCATTGTGCCCGGCTCCGCCTCGACGAGGCGCCCCCCGGTTGATGGCTCGGCGCCGGCCCGACGACGAAGCCGCGCGTCTTGCTGTACCTCACCGCGATGCTCCTGCGAATGCGCCTGCGCCTGCGCCTGCGCCGATCGGACCCGCGCTGACGATCGCCCATCGCGACGAGCGGCGCGGGAGCGGCGCGGCCCGCCGCCCGACGTGCACGACCGCCTGGCCGGGGCAGCGGTCATCCGGCCTGGAGGCCGCCGTCGGACACGGCTGACAGGCGGGGACGCAGATCGGCTGGCCAGGCAGCGGTGAGGGGTTCCACCACGACGTCGAACAGGCCGTGATCGAAGGGCTGGCCGGGGGCGGGGGCGACCGGGACGAGACGCTCGCGCACCCCCCGCCGGCGGTGTTCGAGGGCTCGGTGATGGCAGTACGGGTTGTTGCCGGGCCGACCGAAGAACGTGTGCGCCGTCCACGTGCAGCCGCCGCGGCACACGTCGGCGAACTCGCAGGTCCGGCAGAAGCCCCAGGTGCCATCGGCCGCCGTGGCACTGCCCGCGCCAGCGTTCAGGGCCAGGGCCGGCGCGTCGCGCAGCAGGTCGGCCAGGGTGTGTTCGCGGATGTCGCCGCCGGCGTAGGCCTCGGTGGGCAGCGACGGGCAGCCCTTGATCGTGCCGTCCGCCTCTATGCCCAGCGTCGACAGCCCCGCCTGGCAGCCCGCCCAGAACGCCGCGCCCTCGGGGGAACGCAGCAGCCGTTCGTACGGGCCGTAGTACCCGACGTTGTTCCCGGCGTGGACGCGGATGCCGTCCGCGGCGGCGCGGCGCGCGATCCCGGCGAGCAGCGGGAAGACGTCGAGCAGTTCGACCGGCTGCAGCAGGATCTCCCAGTTGTCCGCCGCGTTGCCCATGGGCACGGTGAGCTGCCACTGCCAGGCGGCGATGCCCGCCGCGCGCAGCGCCCCGTACAGGTCGGGAAACTCCGGCGTGGTCAGGCGGTTGATCTGGGAGTTGCAGGTGGCGGTGACGCCGGCGTCGGCCAGCCGTCCGATGGTGCGCAGGCAGGAGTCCCAGGAGCCGCGGCGCCCGCGCAGCCGGTCGTGGGTGGCGGGCATGCCGTCCACCGAGACGGAGCAGCGTTCGATCCCGGCGTCGCGCATGCCGCGCGCGGTGGCGGCGCTCATCCGGTAGCCGCCAGTCGTCACCGTGCAGGTCATCCCGCGGCGGGTGATCTCGGCGGCGATGACCAGCCAGTCGCGGCGCAGGTAGGCCTCTCCCCCGATGAGGGTCACCTCGTCGATGCCCGCGTGGTCGAGCTGGGCGACGAGGTCCAGGGCCTGCGCCGTCGTCAGCTCGGCGGGTCGGCGGGTGCCGGCGCGGGAGCCGCAGTGCCCGCAGGCGAGGTTGCAGGCGAGGGTCAGTTCCCACACCGCGTAGGTCCGCCGCGTCGCGCTCATCGGCCCGCGCACCGCTCCCACCAGCGGCGCCACCGGGAACGGCGCGGCGGGACGCCCGTACGAGCCCACCGGGACGGCACGCCGTCGACGGGCGGCGGAGGTGGGGCGCCGTACACGGGCGCCGGCGGGGGTGGAAGTGGCGGTACCGGAGGGGGGCCTGGTGGCGCAGCGCCATACGCGGGAGCCAGGGGTAGGGGTGGCGGGGCCGGCACGCCATCGGCCGGAGCCGCCGGGGGCGGGTACGGGATCGACGCGGCCTCGGGGGCGTGCTCCGCCTCCTGGGCGGCCAACCTGCGCGCGATGGCCTCGGCGCGGTCGCGGCTCACCTGCTCGTCGCGGGTCGGCCCGCGAGGCAGCATCGGCTCGGACGGCTCTTCGTCCCGCATCGCGGTGCCTCCCGGTCACGTGCCTGCCTGTGCGGCGCGGAAGGCACCATTGCCGGTGCGTTCCGATCTCCGACGCTCTTTCTAGTGGCCGCCGGGCCCACGCGGCAAGGGCCGTCTCCCGTGGTCGACGCGCCTGGGCCGACCAGTAATGTGATCATGACACTCTCGCCGACGCTGGCGTGAAAAGAACTACAGCACGCCCCGGGGATCCCGGTTTACACTGACCGGGTAAGCCGGTATAAGACCGACGGTGAACGTCCGCGTCGGTCGCCTGACTATTTCCGGCGGCATTACCAGTATTCTGGCCGACGAGTGGAAGGGCGCCGGATCAGGCGGCCACGCCACATCGTGGGAGGAGTACTGATGGCGGCTCGCAGCCTGCCCGCCATGCACATCCGCCGATGGACGGTCGTGGTTCTCGTCGTTCTGTACGCCATGGCCGTGGTCGCCGTCGCGGCGGCGACGTCGAGGGGCGCGAGATCGTATTTCTCCGACCCGCCGCGCAGCACGGCCCTGACCACCTCCACGGCCCCGGCCAGGCCGACGCCGGCGGCGCGCACCCGCTTTGCCAAGACCGCGTCGGGCGCGCCGTCGGCCGCCGCGGCGCCACCCAGCTCGTCGCCACCGTCGCCGTCCATCGGCGGCACGCCGGTCCCGCCCGGCGCCACGGGCCGCGCCGGCGGCGAGCCCGCAGCCCCGCCGCCGGCGGCGCCCTCACCCAGGTCCGTCCCGGGCGGTGCCGCCCGGAGCAGCGCGCCGCGCGCCGCGCCCGCGCCGGTCCCGGCGCCCGTCCCGAAGCCGCAGGCGGCCACGACCGTCTGGGTCAACGTCGCGACCCAGCTGTGCTTCGACAGCAACGCCAGCGGCAACGTCTACACGCTCGGCTGCAACAACGGCGACTACCAGCGCTGGGAGATCTCGGCCCGGGCCAGTGGCGTGCAACTGCGGGACGCCCGGACCGGACTGTGCGCGGCCACCCACGCGAACTACGGCTCGGACGGCGTCAAGCTGCGCGGCACCGTGTACGCCACGGCCTGCGGCGGCCAGCCGGCGCAGGTCTGGATCAGGTCGGACGAACGATTCGGCGCGGTTTTCCGGAGCACCGCCACCGGTGAGTGCCTGGACAGCGACGGCAGCGGAGCTGTTTACACCCAGGACTACAACGGCGGTAACTATCAGCACTGGAACAATCCGTGAACGCCAGGAAACGGCCGCGGGATTTGCGTCGCGGCGCCCGGTCGCGCAGGCTGTACCCACATGGACTATCGCGTACTCGGCCGCACCGGCGTGCGGGTCTCGCCGCTGTGCCTCGGCGCCATGATGTTCGGCACCTGGGGCAATCCGGACCATGACGACTCGATCAGGATCATTCACCGGGCGCTGGACGCCGGGATCAACATCATCGACACGGCGGACGTCTACTCCGACGGCGAGTCCGAGCGAATCGTCGGCCGGGCGCTGGCCGGGCGGCGCGACGACGTCATCCTCGCCACCAAGCTGTTCATGCCGATGGGCCCCGGGCCGAACCAGCGTGGGCTGTCCCGGCGCTGGATCGTCGCCGAGGTGGAGAACAGCCTGCGCCGCCTCGGCACCGACTGGATCGACCTCTACCAGGTCCACCGCCCCGACCCGTCCACCGACATCGACGAGACGCTGGGTGCGCTGACGGACCTCGTCCGCGCCGGGAAGATCCGCTACTTCGGCAGTTCGACGTTCCCGGCGCACGAGGTGGTCGAGGCGCAGTGGGTGGCCGAGCGCCGGGGCCGCGAGCGGTTCGCCACCGAGCAGCCGCCGTACTCGCTGCTCGTGCGGGGCATCGAGGCCGATCTGCTGCCGGTGGCGCAGAAGTACGGGCTCGGGGTGCTGCCGTGGAGCCCGCTCGCCGGCGGATACCTGTCCGGGCGCCATACCCGCGACGGCGGTGCGGTCACCAGCACTCGGTTGGAGCGTGTCCCCGGCCGGTTCGACCTGGCCCTGCCCGCGAACCAGCGCAAGGTCGAGGCCGCGATCGCGTTCGGCGACCTCGCCGCCGAGCTCGGCATCACCCTGATCGAGCTGGCGCTGGCGTTCGTCCTGCACCATCCGGCCGTCACGTCGGCGATCATCGGCCCGCGCACCATGGAGCATCTGGACAGCCAGCTCACCAGCGTCGACATCACCCTCGACGAGGCGACGCTGGACCGCATCGACGAGATCGTCTCGCCGGGCGTCACCGTCAACCCGCAGGACGCCGGCTACCTCCCGCCGGCCCTCGCCACCTCCGTCCTGCGCCGGCGCTCTTGACCATGCAGGAACCCCACGCCACACCCGCGCCCCACGCCACACCCGCGCCCGCGACGCCCACGACCGGTCCGGCGGCCAGCGACCTGCTGGACCTGCTCGCCACCACCCGGGCCATCCGGCGGCTGCGCCCGGATCCGGTCACCGACGACGAGCTCGCCACGGTGCTGTTCGCCGCGACCAGGGCACCGTCCGGTTCGAACCGCCAGCCCGGGCGCTTCCTCGTGCTGCGCGACGGACCGCGGGCTCGGCGCGCCAAGCAGCTGATCGGTGAGGGCGCACAGGCCGGCTGGGCGCAGAAGCGGACCACCGATCGGTACGACGAGGGGTCCGGGACACTCGCGGACTCACCGAAGGCCCGGATGGCCCGCACGATGGAGCGCTTCGTCGACACGTTCGACCAGACGCCCGTCGTCGTCCTCGCCTGCCTGGCCCGCTACCGCGAGCCCCGGCCCACCGACGGCGCCTCGATCTATCCGGCCTGCCAGAACCTGCTGCTCGCCGCCCGGGCGATCGGCCTCGGCGGCGTGATGTCCATGTGGCACGTCCCGGTCGAGGCTCAGCTGCGCGCCCTGCTGGACATCCCGGACGAGGTGGCGATCTCGGCGACGATCACGCTGGGGCGCCCCGAGGGCCGCCACGGCCCCGTCCGGCGCAGGCCCCTGCACGAGGTCGTCCATGAGGAGGGATGGGGCCTGCCCGCCGCCTGGGCCGTCGACCCGCCGGGCACCGCATACACCGCTGCCGGCCCCCCGACCGGCCATACCAGCCATCCGACCGGGCAGAACAACCCTCCTGCCGGACAGTCCGACTCCCCGAAGGGGCAAGTCGGCGCGCCCGCGGGATAGTCGGCCCCGCCGCGCCAACCTCGCCCGCCGCCAGGCGCGGAGGTTTATGCTCCCAGGCTAGGTACATATATTTCCGTGGACGTGAGGGGTGAGCATCGCGGTGAACGTGGGCGACACGGTAGGCGATCTGACGGGTGTCGACGAGACGGGTGCCGAGCTGCGCTTCGCCGACCTGCTCGCGAAGGGCCCGCTGGTGGTGTTCTTCTACCCGGCGGCGATGACCTACGGCTGCACCAAGGAGAGCTGCCACTTCCGCGACCTCGCCGGCGAGTTCGCCGACGCGGGTGCGAGCATCGTCGGGGTCAGCGCCGACGACGTGGCGAAGCAGGCCCAGTTCAGCGCCAAGCACTCGCTCGGTTTCCCACTGGTCGCCGACACGGACCGGTCCATCGCCGAGGCGTTCGGCGTGCGACGCAAGCGCGGCCCGAACAAGCGCTCGACGTTCGTCGTGGGCGGCGACCGCACCGTGCTCGCCCGCATCGACTCCGAGTTCGCGATGGGCCGCCACGCCGACCAGGCCCTCGAAACGCTGCGGGCAGGCCGCCCCGCCTGAGACGCGCCCCGCGCCCAGGGCCGCGCCGCGCAGGTCCGGCTGTCCCCCTGGGGCCGTGCCACCACCGTCAGCGAGGCCCTGAGAAGGCGCATGGTCCGCGGCCGCGACCACGAGTCCTACGACTCGTGGTCGCGGAAGCGTTCGAGTTCGGTGTTCCAGTCGACCAGGTCGCCCTCCGCGCCGGAGGGGACCGCCGCATAGGTGTCCCGCAGGAACGCGGCGACATGCTCGTAGGGCAGCTGGACGTCGGCCTGCCCGGCGGCCGACCGAAGCGTCAGCGCGAGCAGGCGGCTCCCGCCGTGGAACGCCGGGCGGACCTCGACCGCGCCGACGCCGGCCGGCCGGCGCGCGCCGTCGATCAGCAGTTGCCGGGCGAACGTCCAGGTCACCGTCCGGACGTCCGCCGTGCGCAGCCGCAGGCTCACGGCGAACGGGTCGGCCTTGTCGAAGCAGAGCGTCGCCGGGAACGGAACCCGCGCGCCGTCGGGCTGGAGGTAGTAGCCCGACATCCTGCTCTCGAAGCGATCATCGACGGGCGACCGGTGCTGCGACATGGCTGGCGTCCTCCTGCTCCACGATCCCACCCGCCGGGCGGTCCGCGGCCCTCAGGTGTCGGGCGCCATCTTGACATCCTCCCCGGCCTGAAGCTGATGGCCGGGGATTCCCGTACCTCGCGATACGGGTTCCTGCTTCATCAACAGATGCCTCCCCGTTCTAGGAGCGGGGTGGTCTCACTCCGTCTCCACAGGCTGACACCGCGAGCCCCGCGGCCAGAATGTTCCGTGCGGCGTTGACGTCCCGGTCGTGGTGGGTGCCGCAGGA
>NZ_JCBATA010000093.1:0-21545 GCF_059816245.1 Frankia sp. RB5 | reverse complement strand
CCGCGGGGCGCGTGGGGGGGGGGGGGGGGGGGGGGGCGCGGCCGGGGGGGGGGGGGGGGGGGGGGTGGGGGGGGGGGGGGTGGGGGGGGGGGGGGGGGGGGGGGGGGGGGGGGGGGGGGGGCGGGGGCGCGGGGGGGGGGGGGGGGGGGGGGGGGGCGCCCGGGGGGGGGGGGGCGGGGGGGGGGGGGGGGGGGGGGCCCCCCCGGCCCGGGGGCACCGGGCCGGCCCCACGCTCAGGGCTGTCGGGTGATCTGCGCGCCGAGGGTCAGGGGGCTGATCCCCCGCCCGTAGACCTGGGCGGCGACCTGGATGACCACGTCGCGGTCCTCCGCCGGAGCGACCCCGACGAGGTTCGCGATCGCGAAGTCGTCATCGACCGCATCGGCGATCTTCTGGTAGGCGAGGAGTTCCCGTAGCTGCGGCGCCCAGCCGATCTCCCCGGCGGAACGCTTCGTGGCGAGGTTGCGGCTGACCAGGATCGCCTTCGGGTTGACACCCAGACTCTCGGCGATCTTGAAGTCGGAGGAGACCTCGATCTGCACCGAGAACCGGGACGACAACGCCTCGGACAGCACCGCCCCGTGCACCCCGGGGTTGTGACCCGCGATCACGTAGAACCCGGACGCCGCCCTGATCGTCTCGCCCTTGTGGGCCTTGACGATGATCTCGCCTCGCCCGTCCATTGCCGGGTAGACGACCGCTAGCACCGCCGGGGAGATCAACGTCGCGTCGTCGATGAACAGGGCACGTCCCTGCCGCATCGCCTCGACGAGTGGCCCGTAGACGAACTCGTACCGTCCGCCCGGGGTCTGGGTGTACTCCCCGATCAGGTCTCCGACGGTGGTGTCTCCGTCACCCGCGACGGTGATCAGGTCGCCGTGGGCGGCCTCGACCAGACTCGTCTTCCCGGTGCCGGGCGGCCCGTAGAGCAGGACCGGCACGTTCGCCCCGCGCAGGGTCCGCAGGATCTCCACATCCGGCAGTCCCGCGAGGGTGCGCGGCCGGTACACCTGCCCGGAGGGGCGCACCACCCCTCCGTCCGGCCTGCTCGGCGGAACGCGCGGCGGCGCGGGGACGGGCGCCTTCGGGGAGGCAGGGCGCGGTGGCCGGGGCGGGCGGACCGAGGGGCTGGGGGTGGCGAGCATGGCGAGCGCCATGCGGATGGTTCGGGTGGCCTGGAACGTCTTCGGTTTCGCGCAGGTCTGCGTGGCGTGGCCGAGGGCGACCAGATGCTCGCAGGTGTTGAGGATCGCCCCGGAGGACCGGCCGCCGAGCGCGCTCCCGATCTCGGTGGGAGTCCACCCCTGGCCCTGGTGGTCGGCCAGGTAGTCGATGACCTGCCGGCGCAGCCCACCCGGGGGAAGGCGGTCGGGTGGGGGCACGGCAGCCGGACCGGTCTCCTGCGGGGCGGGGGGCGTGGACACGGGCGACTCCGACGACGCTGCGGACGGCTCGGGGGGAACTTCGGGAACCCAGGGCCGGGCCCGCGCGGCGGCGGGCGGGCCGGCGGCGTCGCGGGCGGCGAGGGCCTGCGACGCGACCAGGGGCGGGGACATGCGCGATCTCCTCACAGCCAAAGAAACGGGGGGGTGCGATGCGCGCCGCCGGACGCATCCCGCATATCGCGGGGAATCCATTACGATGGCGCCTTTTCGTCTGAACGAAACCGTACCCTTCGACATTCGGATTCGACAACCGTATTTTCATGACTCTTTCGGTTTCCGATCCGGTGTTTCCCGGGGTCCGTATTTCGTTGTGGGACAACCGTAACTCGCCATTTCGGCGCCTAGCAACCCTATTTCCAAGACTCTTTAGCCGGAATTCGCGAAAAGAGTCATGGAAAACGGCTTGCCTGATGTCCGGATCAGAGTTATCTCGCGTGTGCGCGGTGAAAAACGGTGGGAAAAGAGTCATGAAATAGGTCTGGCTGATTGCGGCGTGGCGCGGTATCATGAATCATTCCCCGCGAACGACGGACCGGATCGGAGGTGATCGGAATGGTGAGGATGACGGCCGAGGGCGCGCCGCGCCCGTCCGGCGCCTTCGCCGCGCCGGGGCGGCCCGGCGCGCCCGGGCCGGGCGGCCAGGGTGGCCCGGGCGGGTGAGCCCGGGATCGGCAGGTGACCACCGCCGAATACGGGGAAGGTGACCACCAGCGGACGTAAGAAAACCACACCAGCAAGGCAGGCCCCCGGTGGAGGGGGCCGCCGCTGGTGTTTTTTCGTGCCAAGCAGGCGAGTCTGGGCGCCACCCGGAGGGGTCTGCGGGCCGTGGGCCTGCGGGTTCATGTCGACGGTCCCCCTCCGGTTAGAGCCGGAGCCCCTTTTGGAGCCCCTAAAGGAGCCCCTTTTGGAGGGGGGTGTGCCGGCCGACCCGAGCCCTGACAGTCGCCCTGCCCCCTCCGGCCTCCCCGCCCTGCACACTGTTTCCTTTCCCCGGCAGCATCCGGAATCATCCTGGCGGAATCCTGAATCGCGACGCCGGTTAAGCATGCAGGGGTCTGGTGGCTCCACGGTAATCGGTCCATCGGTAATCTTCCAGTCGCACGGCCGCGTTCTTATGGGGTGCGTCGATCATCATGTTGTTCCCGACGTAGATACCGACGTGGCTGATACTGCGGGCGCTGGCGCCGAAGAACACCAGGTCTCCGCGTTGGAGGGGCGCGCCGGCGGGCAGGTGGGGTCCGGCGTCGTACTGCTCCTGGGCGACGCGCGGTAGGTGTATGCCGGCGGCCTGGGCAGCGGCCTGGGTCAGCCCGCTGCAGTCGAAACCGGCATCGCCCGCGGCGGGTCCGTCTCCGCCCCACTGATAGGGCAGGCCGATCTGGGCGGTGGCGTAGTCGACCGCGACGTCCGCCGCCGCGCCCGCAGCGGGAACATTATCTTCGTCCGCGCTTATGGTGTCGGTGGCGTGGTCGGTGTAGGCGTCAGCGCGGGCGAGAACGGTCGCCACATAGCCATTGTCATTGTTGTAGGCGAAGAGGGCGCCGGGAATGTTGGTGCCGTCGCGGGCGCCGGAGGCGCACAGGTAGGCGGCGGCGCTGTAGATCGCGTCGGCCGGGTCGTTGATATCCGGGCCGCCGCCGTCGGCGTCGACGGCGTAGGCGGCGAAGGTGCTCGGGAGGAACTGCATGGGCCCCTGGGCACCCATGTCGGAGGTCCAGTCGGGATTGCGGCCGTGGTCGGTTTCGGTTTTGCCGACGGCGGCGAGGACGGTCCAGGGCAGCCCGGGGCAGGTGGCCGCGGCGGCGACGTAGAGCTGCTGGTAGGCGGGTGGGATGTCGTCGGCGGCGGTCTGGCTGGGAGGCGAACCGAGCGGGTTGAGGCTGGCGAGAACGCCGGCGGCGACGCCGAGGAACAGCACGAGCAGCGCCAGCGCTCCTGCGCCTGCGGCGGCGAGCGCTTTCACTTGCGGTGCTGGCGCAGGACGGGTGGGCGGGGGTGGGGTGCCGGGTCGGGGTCGTCCGGGTCGCCGCCGGCCGGGGTGGGGTCGAGGGGGCGGGTGGGGTGCAGGGGGGTGCCGTAGCGGCGGGTGAGCCCGTCGAGGTCGGTGCGGCGGGCGGCGTGCAGCGGCAGCCAGACCGCGCCCGCAGCCGCGAGATCGGCCTCGTCGCCGGTCTCGGGGCCGGGGGTGGTGAGCGGGCCGGGGGCGGCGGTGATGACGGTGACCCCAGGCGGGCTGGTGCGTAGCGCCGCCCGCAGGTTGGTCTCGCGGCGCGCGGTGGGCAGCCAGATCAGCAGGGGGGTGACGATGCCGCTGGCGGCGGCGAGGCGGCTGTAGGCGGGTAGCTTCGCGAGGACGCGGGTGAGGGGTTCGGTACCGCGGTCGACCTCGACCATCAGATCAAGGCGGCGTGTTCCGTCGGCCCAGACGCCGTAGCCGTCGGGGCGCACGATGCGCCCCCAGGTGTCGGCGGCGCGCCGCTCCGACCACCAGGCGACCAGGCCGCTGCCGGCGGGACGGGCGCGGCTGGCGTGAACCCACGCGGCGAACAGGCTGTTGGTGGCGACGAGGTGCGCGAGGCGGACCCCGTGGGCGAGGGCGTGCAGCCGTTCGCGGCGGTAGCCCAGGTCCTGCACGGTGAGGCCGCGTTCGGCGGCGAGGATCGCGGCCCCCGCGCTGCCGAGGATGTAGTGCAGCGGGGCGGCGACCAGGCTGTAGTTCGGGTGGACCCGGTCGACGACGCCGAGCCGGTGCAACGTCGCGAGACGCATCCGGGTCTGGCGGTCGCCGTCGAAACACAGCCGGGTGATGTGCCGGCGGGTCAGAACCTGATGCTCGTGCAGCATCGCGAGGAGCCACCGGTCGCGGGGAGTGAGCCGGCTGGCGAGTTCCAGGAGCAGCGCGTCCCGGGACCGCGCCGCGGGACGCCGCACAGGCCGGCTCATGGGCGCCGCCCGCCGGCCGGCCCGGGGCGGGGCTCGACCCCCGGGCGGGGCCGGGGTTCGTAGCCGCCGGGGGTGGGGATGGTGTGCCGGCGGGCCGCCGCGCGCAACGTGGCGGCGCGGCCGGGGATGGCGGCGGGCAGGGGGCGAGTA
The DNA here is from genome assembly GCF_059816245.1 of Frankia sp. RB5. Lineage (NCBI taxonomy): Bacteria > Bacillati > Actinomycetota > Actinomycetes > Frankiales > Frankiaceae > Frankia > Frankia sp. RB5. The sequence goes on along the minus strand of NZ_JCBATA010000093.1, from coordinate 17,007 downwards.
CGCAGAGTGAACGCGGCGCTGTCCTCGCCGGCGACGATCAGCCGGCTGGCGGCGGTGTAGGCGGGTAGGCGGGCGAGGTCGTGGTGGGTGAGGACCGGGGTGACGTGGCGGGCGAGGTCCGCGGCGTCACGCGGGGAGACGGCGAAGAACACTTTCGAGCGGGCGTTGGTGGACAGGGCGTCGGCGAGGTCGGCGGGGAGCTGGCGCAGGTGCTGGTGAGCGAGCACCATGCTCAGCCGGTAGCCCCGCGCCTCGGCGAGCATGTCCTCGACCGCGCCGGGCAGGCTGAGGAAGTTCTGGCATTCATCGAGGTAGGCGGCGCAGTCCGGCCGCCTGCTGGGTGGGAGCGCGGCGCGGCGCAGCGCGGCTTGCCACACCTTCGCGAGCACGATGGAGCCGATGATCTGCGCGCCGTCCTCGCCGACGGTCCCCTTGGGGACGCGGACGAGGAGAATGCCGCCGCGGTCGAGGATGGCCGGCACGTCGATGGTCGATTCCCCGCCCGCCAGACAGTCGCGGGCGAAGTCACGCAGCAACAAAGCCCGCAGCTTGTTCATCAGCGGGCCGACGGCGGCGGCGCGCGCCCCGTCAGACAGCTCGCCGTACCAGGTCCAGAAGCCGCCGAGGATCGGATCGGACACTTTTGCGGCAGCGGCTCTGCGAGCTCGGGGGTCGGCGAGGACGTCGACGACGTTGACGAGGGTCGGCGCGGGCTGTCCGGTGCGCCGTCCGGAGAGGAGGGTGAGGGCGGTGGAACGAAGCAAGTCGTCGGTTCTGGGGCCCCAGCTGTCCGCCCAGATTCGCCGGAAGATCCCCACCAGCTGATCGGTGGCGAGCCCCGGATCGCGGCCGTCCAGAATGTTGAGCACCGGGGGTGGGGCCGGGTCGTCGGGGTCGAGCAGGGTCAGCCGGTCGGCGGCGGATGCGGGCAGCCGGTCGAGGAGATCGCCGACGAGGTCGCCTTTGGGGTCGACGACGACAACACCCCGGCCGGCCTCCGCATCGTCGAGGATCATGTTCGCGAGCAGGGTGCTCTTGCCCGAGCCGGTGGCGCCGAGGATGTGCAGGTGATGCCGCGCGGCGGCGACATCAATGCCGACATCGCGGCGCCGTCCGGCCTCGGTGCGGCCCAACGTTTTCACGCCCGGCCCGGCGTCGGGGATGCCGGCGGGCGGGGCGACAGCGGCGGCACCGGCCCGGGCCAGGCCCGGCACGGCGGTATCCACCGGCAGATGGGCGAGGGCCGCGAGTTCGTCGACGCCGACCAGGCCGCCGCGGCGCAGCCTCCGCTCACCGAGCACCCGTACCGGGTCGGGGAGCTTGAGCCGGCGGAGATGGTTGTGCCCGGCATACACGGCGTAGGCGGTGGCCAGGGCGTGCGCCCGGCCGCGTAGCGCCGCCCGCGCCCGGCGGACCTCCTCTCGGCCGAGGGGGGCGGGGCGGGTGGCGCCGTAGGCGAGACGGACCTCGAAGCGGGGGCCGAGGGCTTTCTGTCCGATCGCCCGGGACTCCGCCGCCTCCTCTGGTGGTGTCGGCCCCGGCCGGTGGACCGCGGTCTGCGGCCGGGTGCTGTGGGGGGTGATCAGGTCGAGGGTGCGGGCCCACAGGTGCACGCCGCCGGGCTGCTGGCCGCGGTGGCGGGCGGCGGCCCGGCGGGCCTGCGCGAGGCGACGTCCGGTGACCGGGCGGGCCAGTACCTGCACCGCGGCGATCTCCTCGTCGTCCAACTCGCCGGCGGCGCCGAGCAGCGCCCGCACCGGATCGCCCGGCGGAGTGGCATGCAGCGGCAGAACCTCGGTGCGGGCCAGAGAGAGCACGCCCCCCTCAGCCAGCAACCCATCGCCGACCTCGTAGGTCCCGGTGGTGTCGGCGGGGTGGAAGGGGTCGAGGGCGGGCCGGTGGGTGGTGGTGCGGGCACCGGGCCAGGCGGCGCCCGCCGCCCGTTCCACCAGCCCGGGCGGAACCACGCCCGGCACCCACAGGCGGAACGCGGTCCCGGCGCGGCGCGCCACGATCTCGAACCCGAGATAGGGCTGGCCGTGCAGGAGCCGCGCCCAGAAAGGGCGCAGCAGGCCACTCATCTGCCCCCAGAACGCCGCCGCCGCCGCGGGGTCCACCTCGGGCGGCATGAGGATCTCCACCGTGCGGGCGTCCGCGACCAGCGCGGCGTCGCGGGCCACCCGCCACCGCGAGCCGAGCACCACAGCGGCGAGCAGGAGCACGGCAAGCGGCACGCCGACCGGCAGGCCCCACTCGGCGAGCAGCCGGAAGAGGGCGTGGGCGGCGCGGGAAGGGCTGGTCAGCCAGCCCGGCGGCCCCGCCGACGGGGCCGCCGGGGGCGGGGGTGGTGGCGACAGCGGGGACAACGGATCGAGCATCATGAGGGCGCTCCAAGGGGAGAGTGGGCACGGCCGGACAGGGTCCGGAGTCAGGACTCGGGCCGGGATGGGTCAGAGCGGGTCGGCGTCGTCGGCCGGCACGGCGCCACGCCGCGCCGTGGACGTGGCAGCGGGTGCGGGCTGGGTGGGTTGCTGGGGGCGGCGGGCGACGGCCACTGGATCTGTCGTGATCAGGTCGTGTTCGTGGTCGCTGGCCTGGGCGCGGAACAGGGCCCGGCGCGGGCCCGCGACGAGCAGCGCGTCACCGGGGCGGGCGGCGAGCAGCGCGGCGGTTTCCCCGTCGGTCAACCCGAACGCGGCCTGCACGGCCGGGGCGGCGGAGGCGTCCTGGCGCAGGAGAAACTTGGTGGCGGCGTTGCCGATGACGGCGCGGCCCTGCTCCGAGCCGAGGAGATCCCCGGCGTCCTGGGTGACCAGCGCCAGCCCCGCCCACCATTTGCGTGCGGCCTTCGCCAGGCGCAGGAGGAAGCGGGCGCCGGCGGGGTGGGCCATGAGCAGCCAGGCTTCGTCGACGACGACGAGGCGGCGGCGGCGCCGGGTGGGGTCGGCGACGTGACGCCAGATCGCGTCGAGGACGAGGAGGGTGCCGGCGGCGCGTAGCTCGTCGGGCAGGGCGCGCAGCCCGTAGACGACCAGGTGGCCGGTGGGCGTCTGGGTGGTCGGTCCGTCGAACAGGCCCCGGTGCGAGCCGGTCGTGAAGGGGGCGAGGAGTCCGGCGAGGTGCTGCCCGTCCGGGTCGGCCGCGAGGGCGGTGGCGACGTCGGCGAGTAGCGGGGCGGGCCGGGTCCAGGTGGCCGGGTCCTGGCTGATCCCCACGGCCGCGTAGGCGGCGAGCAGTGCGCGGTCGAGTGCCGCCCGGCTGGTCGGGTCGTCGAGGCCGGTGCCGAGGAGGGTGGCGAGGAAGGTGTGGGCGAACAGCATCCGCCGGGTGAGCAGCTCCGGGTCGTTGCGGCTGTGGGCGGGCAGGTCGAACGGGTTGAGCCGCACCCCCGGCGCGCCGAGCGCCAGGTGGGTGCCGCCGACCGCGTCGGCCAGGGGCGCGTACTCGTCCTCGGGGTCGACGACGTGCACGTCAATGCCCTGGTAGAGGCTGCGCAGCACGTCGATTTTGGTCAGGTAGGACTTGCCGGCACCCGAGGTCGCGAGGGTGATCGAGTTGTAGTTCGTGTTCGCCCAGCGGTCGTGGGCGACGATCCCGGTGGAGGACAGGTTCGGCCCGTAGACGACGGGGGCGGCGCCGTCGCGGTGCGGGTCGGGTAGTGGAATGTCGGGGCTGGTGAAGGGGAAGCTTGCGGCGACGGCGGCGGTGTCCATGGTGCGGGTGGCGCGCAGCAGGTCCGCGCCCAGGGGCAGGCTGGTGGTCCAGCCGGCGAGCATCCGGTAGCGGGCCGGGTGCACGGTGAGCAGCAGGCTGTGCGCGAGCGCGATGACGCGTTCCACCTCGTCGGCGAGGGTGTCCTGGTCGTCGGCGTAGACGGTGAGATACAGCCCCACCTGGAACAGGCGGGCCTCGCCGCGGGCAAGCCTGCCGGCGAGGTCCGCGGCGTCGTCGGCGGCGGCCTCGACGTCGGGGTCCTCGAGCCGGCCGGCGGCAGCCGCGAGGCGGCGGCCGGACTCGAGGCGGCCTCGCTGCCGGCGCAGCCGCGCCGCCGCCACGCCCGGCGGTGTCGGCTGCAGATGCATGGCGACGTCGAGGCGGCCCGGGTAGGCGAGCAGCGGTTCGAGCCAGGCGGTGCCCACCTCGTGGGGATAGCCGGCGACCAGCAGCGTCGCCGCGCACAGCCCTCCAACCTCGAGCCGGTCGGGGTGCAGGGTCAGGGCGGGGGTGAACCCGACCGGCCCGACCAGCCGGCTGACCTGCCCGCGGTGTCGACGCCCGCCGCGTCGCGGCCGGCTCACCGCCGCGCCCCGGTGGCGTGCACGACGCCGGTCGTGGTGGCCGTGTCGGGTGGGGGTGGCAGGTCGGGATGGGCACAGGCGGCGACGATCCGCCCCGCGGTGGCCGCATCAGCCAGGCGCACCTGGACTCCGGCGGTGGCCAGCAGGCCGGCGGCTTCTTCGAGCTGGCGTACCGCCTGCGCGGCTGCGGCGTCTCGTCCGCCGCGTGCGGACCCGGTGGGGCGGCGGACGGTGAGCAGGATCTGCCGTTCCCGCAGCGCCCGGCCCCGGCCCAGTTCCGCCAGGAACTCGGCGTGTTCGGCGGCGGCGCGTGCCAGCGCCGGATGCGCCAGCCGGCGGGCGTGGGCGGCGACCGCGTCGACGTGGCCGGCGAGGTCGACGGGCACGGTGCGCACGGTGATCTGCACCGGGCCGGCGGCGGCGTTGAGCATCCGCGCGAAGGACGTCACCTTCGCCGCCCGTTCCTCGCCGGTGGCGAGGGTGATGTTCGTGGCGTCGACGTCCGCGAGCACGGCGACCGCGTCCCCGAGATCCACCACCCCTGCCATCACACCCGCTTCCGCCGGGGCGACGCCGCCGGCCAGCGGCCGTGCCGCGACGGGCGGGCGGTGCGCGGCCTGCACGTCGGGCACCCAACCCGGCACGGTCGGCGGGCCGGTCGGGGGTAGCGCGGTCTGCACGGGTGGGGTGCGTCGGTGGGTGAGCGCGGCGGCGGCGTAGCGGTCCAGGGGCAGGCCGGCGCGTCGGCCCAACGCGAGCGCGGCGCCGACCCCGACCGGCGGCACGCACAGCACGATCAGCAGCGGTATCGGCAGATACGGCCGGGCCACCCAGAACACGCACAACGCGAGCAGCAGCGGAGGGACGAGGACGCCGAGTTGGCGGCCGGTCAGTCCGGCGAGGATCTCATCGGGCCGGTCCACATCCGCCGGCACGCGGGTGCGGTCCGGCACAGCCGGCGAGGACGACATGATCACATCACTCCCAATCGCAGAACGAAAGAAGGAGAAGAAGGAGGGAGAAAGGGACGGCGCGGCGGGCAGCACGAGGCGCTGGGGCGCGGCCGTGGCCCGGCTGTGGCGGGCGGTCAGACGCGGATGCCGGCGGCCTGCAGGCCGCGGCGCAGCAACCGAACCTTCACGAGGGTCACGGCCGTGCTCGGGCCGCCGGTGCTGCGCAGCACCATGCGGGTCACCCAGCCCTCCAACCGCAAGGCGAGGACGAACAGGCTGGCGCAGAGCAGGATGTTGAGCAGGCTGCCTCTGTTCGGTAGCAGCGCATGTCCCTCATCGGAGAACAGCACTCGCAGGCCGATGAGCAGTAGCAGGGAGTGGGCGACCTGCACCGACAGGCAGCCCGCCAGCGCCCGCCCCCACAGCTTCGCGAGCCCGGCGGTCTGCGGCAGGCCGTAGCCGATCAGGAGCAGTGGTCCGCTGACGGCGAGGAGCATCAGGACGAGTAGGCGCACGCCCCAGCCGATGACGAGGGCGATCGCCAGGGCGGCCACGGCCAGTAGGAGCAGCGACACGAACGGTCCGGCCACGCTCAGCGCCAGTGTCGTGGTCAGGGTGGACCCGATGCCCTGCGCGGTGATCCGCCCCTTGACCAGGGCGGCGGAGATGCCGTTGGCCAGGCTGATCGCGAGTCCCAGCAGCGGCAGGCTCAGATGCGCGAGGACCATCCCGACGACCATGCGGGGGGCGAGTTCTTTCGCGGTGGTGCGGGTCTGCAGGGTTTCGTGGCCCATCACCAGCAGCGCGCCGGCGGTGAGCACGAGCAGCATGAGGCTGTCCGCGATCGCGACGCTGTCCCACCAGATCTCCTGGATCGTCGCCCGGTCGGTGACGTCGGGGGTGGACAGGACGGTCGCGCCGAGCAGGTCCATCATCGGCGCGAGCGCGGCCTCGGCGAGTTTGCGCAGCCAGCTGTTGATCGCGTCGGCGATCTTCCCCGGGATGTCCGTCAAGCCCCGCAGAAAACCGGGGATCAGACTGACGCCCGCCCCGCCCTTCGGGTCAGGTGACGGGCCCGGCTGCGGGTTCGGGGTCGCCGACGTCGACGGGGTGGGTGGCAGCTCGTCGTAGGGAAGCGCTGGCGGTGCCTGCGGCGCGGGGCTCGCCGCCGGAGGCGCCGGCTCCCCACCGGCCCCCGCTGTCGGCGACGGCGACATCGACGCCGAGGGCGACGGCGGCGTGGACGCCGGTGCCGACGCGGAGGGCGGGGCGGCGGCCGCGGACGTCGCGGGCGCCGTACGGGACGGGCTCGCGGGGGACGGCGCGGGACGCGGGGCGGCCGGCGGTGCCGTAGGCGCGGTGTACGCCGCCGGAGGCGGCGGGGCCGGCGCGGGGGTGGCCGCGAACGCCGGGACCACCGCGCCCGCCAGCACACCCGCCGCGGCGGCCACCACGATCATCCGCCGCAGCCTTCGGCCGTGGACACGGTGTCGCGGTGCTCGCAGCCTGCCCATCAGCCGCCGACCACCGAACGCAACGCGGTCAACGCGACCGGCGCCAGGATCGCCGCCGCGTAGCCGATCCCGGCGGCTTTGAACGCGCCCTTGGCCCGTTCGATCTCCCCGGGGTCGCCGTTCGCGCCCATGTAGCGCAGGCCCCCGATCGAGGCGAACAGGGTCGCGGCACCAGCCAGAATGCCCATCAGCCAGTTCCGCATGTTGGTGATCACCTGGTTGAGGTCGGTCACCGAGGGAGGCGGAGCCGGTGCCGGTGCCGGCGGCGCAGCGACGGCGTGTCCGGCCACGACCAGGACGAGGATCAGCAGCACGGTCAGCGTCACCACCCCGGCCGTGAGCAGCCGCCGGCCCCGAGCGGACAGCCGAGGGCGCCAGCGTGCCTGCGGGCCGGTGAGCATGGTGATGGCGATCGCGGCGGCGCCGCCGGCCGCGAGCTGCAGCGCCGCCGCCACCCCGACCAGACGCATCGGGGGCGGCGGCGTGTCGGTCAGTCGGGCGAGCAGGCCGGCCAGCAGCAGACCGCCGCCCACCGTTCCCGCCGCGCCCACCACGCAGCCGGCCAAGGTCAGCAGGTGGCGCAGCCATCCCGGACCGCCGTCGATGCGACGCCCCATCGCCGCGGCGGGTCGCCGCACACCGCGCCGCAGCGCGTCGATCAGGTGAGCGATGATGCGCACGGCGCGGTTCACCGGTCACCTCCCGCCGGAGCGAGACGGCCCGACAGGACCGCGTTCATCAGCGCCAGCTCCGCGGCGCACAGCCGCAACGCCCACTCCTCACCCGGCACCTGCTCCGTCGACAACTCCGCCGGGGCCCGGCCCTCACCACGCACCGCCCACAGCAGCTCCGCCTCCCCGGCGACGAGCACCCCGGCCCGCGCCGCCGCCCGCAGCAGCGGCCGCAGGCCCGTGCCCCACGGCCGGGGCGGCACCCCCGCGCTCGCCGGCACACACGTCCCGATCGGCAGCAGCGGGCAGTGCACCGCCGCATACGCCAGCCCCGTCCGGTAGGCCGCCCACAGCAGCCGCACCTCCAACAGCGGCGCCTCCGGCGCCAGGCGGCGCAGCGCCATGAGAAAACCGGTCACCAGCTCGCCGTCCAGATCCGGTCGGATCGTCGGGTTGTCGCCCGCGAGACCGGCGGCGACCCGGCGCAACGCCGGCAGCGCCAGCCCCACCGCCCCGGACAGCCAGCCCTCGTCGCCCTGGCGGCACGCCATCTCCCGCCACACCGCGGCCCGCCACACCCCACACGGCATCGAACCCGCCAGCAGGGTGCGCAGGTCCCGCAACCCGATCCGTCCGGCCGGGATATCCGGCTGCATCTGGGGGAGGTCCAGCAGATAGCGGCCGGAATCCGCGGCCTCGTCGAACGCGACAGCGGCGAGATCCAACGCCGTCGGCTCGACCTCGTCATCGTCGGAATAGTCGTTCACAGGTCTCCCTCGCAACTCGTGGAAGCGTGCGAGACCAGAAAGCCAGCGCGGCCCGGCGAAACCCCTGACAGCACTGTGCGCAGCCCTGACAGTGCCCCGCCGCAAGCCGGGCCGGGTTCAGCCGTCCAGGCTGTCAGACGGCCGTAGCCGCAGCACAATCCAGCGCCCCAGCCGGCGGACAAGGCGGTCCGAGGGCGTGCTCCCGTCCCGATCGTGGGTTCCCCGGCTGTCAGCGGTTTCACCAGCAGACTGTCAGTACACCGGCATAACACGGGGTGGGGCTATTCGCCGGTGCTGTCAGGGTCGCCGCCAGCTCTGTCAGGGGTAAAGACAGGCCCCGGCGTTTCCCTGAGAACCACGAACCCTCCGAGCTGTTCGGAGCGGATCGACTCGTTCGACGTGGTTTTCTCGAAGGAGATGCCGTATGGCCCCCACGCCCGCTAGCACCGGTCCAGAACCGGTGCCCCTCACCGTCTGGACCACCCGCGACGGAGACGATGACAGCCTGCCTGCCGATATCACCCGGCGCATTCTCGACACCTACACCCAGCCCGGCGATCTTGTTGTCACCACCAGCACCATCCCGGCCGCTGCGGCCGAGGGGTGCGCCGCCGCCGGAAGGCGCACCCGCCGGGCAAACACCCTGGGCACCGCGGACATCCCCCCGTGGATTCTTCTGCGCCGCTACCCGGCCGCCGTCGACCTGGTCCTCGATCAGCAGACCGCCATCGCGGACCGCACCGCCCTCGCCGACCTTTACACCGACCTGGCCGCCCTGCTACGCCCCGGCGGCATACTCCTCACCGTCATTCCCGAGAGTTCCCCGCCCGACCCGCTCGCCGACCCCCTCACGGACACGGTCGCCGCGGCCATCGACGCCGGCCTGACCTACACCCAGCATCTCCTCACCCTCCGCCTGCCGTTCCCCAGCAGTCTTCTGGCCCCGCCCGTCGACGGTGGCTGGGACCCGGCTGACGACCCGACGCTACCCACCCCGCTGCCGCCGCTGCGCATTCACGCCGACCTCGCCGTGTTCACCCGCCCGGCCTCCCGGAGCAGCCGTTGACCGACAACACCCCGCCGCCGCCCCGAGGATTCAGCCTCATTCCCGCCGGCCAGCAACACCCCCGCCTCCAACGCGCCGGCCGCTACACCCCCGCCTCCATGCAACACCCCGCCAGAATGCTCCCCGCTCTCGCCCGCCACCTCATCACCCACTACAGCAAGCCCGGCGACCTCATCCTCGACCCGATGTGCGGCATCGGCACCACCCTCATCGAGGGCGTACACCTCGGCCGGGTCGCCCTCGGGGTGGACCTGGAATCCCGCTGGGTGTCGCTGGCCCGCGCCAACATCGCCCTCGCCTACCAGCAGAACGCCCCCGGGACCGGCGTCGTGATCCGCGGCGACGCCCGCCGCCTCCTCGACATCGTGCCCGTCGAATATCACGGCCAGATCGGCCTGCTGCTCACCTCACCGCCCTACGGGCAGGCCACCCACGGCACCATCACCGCCACCCCCGGCCAAGGGGTGAGCAAAGTCGACTACCGCTATTCAACGAACCCCAGGAATCTGGCCAACGGCGATCTCGACCAGCTCCTCGACGGCATCACCGACGTCTTCACCGCCGCCCACACCCTGCTCCGCCCCGGCGGCATTCTCGCCCTCGCCGTCCGCCCCTACCGCCACGCCGGCGCCCTCGTCGACCTCCCCGGCGCCCTGCTCGACCTCGCCGATGAGACCGGCCTACACCTGCACGCCCGCGCCGCAGCCCTGCTCGCCGCCCTCCACCCCGACGGCACCCTCACCCCCCGCGCCACCTTCTTCGCCCTCCACAACATCCGCACCGCCCGCGCCGCCGGCCACCCCCTCCATGTGATCGCCCACGAGGACATCCTCCTACTCCGCACCCCACACCACCCCCCTGACAGCACCCCTGACCAGCCACAACGGACAGCCTGACAGTCGGCGACCACCCGCCGGGTGATCTGACAGTTCGTTGGCGAAACGCCTGACAGTCCCCTGGCGAAAACCCTGACAGCCCTGCCGGACGCATCGCGCACCGTGGCGCGTGCCACCGGCCCAGCGCGAACGCCACCGACGCGTGGCACCGGCCAGGCCGCGCCGTGCCGGCCGTTCCTACTCCTCCTCCCGCTCCTGAGGGATCTCTTGTGAAGAAGTGGACCGCGGCAGAAATCCGCCTGCTGCCCGCCGTTATCGATCTCATCACCGCTGGCGAAATCCTTCGCATCGGGCGCACCAAAAGCTACCTGCTCGTCAAGTCCGGCGACTTCCCGGTCAAAGTCCGACGTGTTGATGGCCGCTACAAAATCGCCACTGAAGACATCTGTCGATACCTTGGAATAAATGATTAGCATCGTGGGATGCGCTTGACATTTGGCGCTTGTGGAGTGTCAATGGCGGGGGATTAATGCAAGCTGTAGTTCTGCGGCTTGCCTCCTATGTTGGTGGCGCGTATCAAGTTATGCGAGCCAGTCTGGATGGACCTTGTCGCTGAAAGGAATGACCCGGGGCAACCATTGCCCTGATGTGGATTCTGGCGTTGGCGGCATGGAAATCTGAGAGGCGTTTCTGATTTGAAGATCAACACGGAGAAGCGATGCGGATGTCGGGGCTCCGACGGTAAACAGCTCGGAAAGAAATGTTCGAGGCTCGAGCGAAGTGGCCACGGTAGATGGTCGTACAGGGTTCGGGTACCTGACGATCTTGTCTCCCTGGTTGGTAAGCAGTACCTGCGCGGTTCTGGATTCTCCACCAAGGACGAAGCGGAAGAGAGCGCGGAGAAAGAAGTCGCCGGGGTCCGCGCGGGCCAGCGCCACGTCGGTAACCTCACCGTCGGTGACTATCTCGATGAGTGGCTGTCAGGAAAGCGCCGGCTCCGTCCAACGACCCGCCGGGGCTATGAGAACAACATTCGTCACTATCTACGTCCACTGATCGGTGAGATTCCGCTGAGTGGCCTGCGGAAAGGGCACGTGGACGCGATGGTCCGGAGAATCGAGGCGGAGGGCAGCGTCCGTGACGGTCGCCCGCTGGCCGTGAAGACCATCGCCGAGTACGTCGCTACCCTGCGGGTAGCGCTCAACGACGCCGTCGACAACCGCCTCATTCCGTGGAACCCGTGCGATGGCGTCGAGCTGCCGGAATACGAGCCGCCAGAAGTGGAACCGTGGGAAGCTGAAGAGGTCGGACGGTTCTTGGATGAGGCGGCAAGCGACAGGCTCTCCGTCCTCTACGAGCTCCTCGCCCTACACGGCCTGCGACGAGGTGAGGTGTGCGGAGCTACCTGGTCGGGCTTGGATGAGACGAACGCGGTGCTGACAATTCGCCAGCAGATCACCGAGTCGGGCAGCGTGCTGGGTGTCTGGGCGCCCAAGACGCCGAGCGGCAAACGTAAGATCGACATAGATCCCGTGACGCTCGGGGGACTTGCGGCGCATCGACTTCGTCAGGACGCCGAGCGCCGGGAGATCGGCGCGGTGTGGGATAACGGCACGCTCCCGGACCAGCGCGGCAGGGCAGTCCATCTCGACGATCTGATCTTTACGCAGGCGGGAGGCAGGCATCTGTCTCCTGCGTACGTCTCATCGCATATGCAGGTCATTGCACGCCGAGTCGGGCTGTGTTGCCATCTCGTCCGAGATGCCGAGAAGGGCGCGAAGACCATCATCGTCGGCAAGAGGCATCGAGAACCGATCGGGACGTGGACGCTCTATCGTGACCGCGAGCCGATCGGTGAGGTGACCGTTGTCGGATGCGTGCGGCGCCGGGGTGCGGGTGCGGTGCTCTCGCTGGCCGAGCCACTGGCGGTCGATCTGAAGTGCGGGATGGAGCTGGGCGACCGCCTGCTCTCCCACCGTCGGCTTCATGATCTCAGGCATTCGTCGGCGTCGATCCAGCTCGCTGAAGGCGTCGCGATCGAGTTGGTGTCCAAGCGGCTGGGGCACGCCTCCCCGGCGATCACCGGTCGGCTGTACGCACACCTGCTGCGCTCGGCTGGGCAGGCGGCAGCGAGGACGGTCGCGGACGCCGTCCCACGGCGTGCGGTGCGTCCGCGTGCCCACTCCGTGCCCACAAGGATCATGGAGGGAAAATCGGGTCAGTCGGAAACACCAACTTTGCAGGTGGGCGGGCTGAATCTGAGTGGGCCGTCAGGGACTCGAACCCTGAACGCACCGGTTAAAAGCCGGCTGCTCTGCCAATTGAGCTAACGGCCCGCAGGGGGGATCGTACTCGCCCCCGGTGGTCACGGACCGGTGCCGGGGGCGAACGTGGGGTGCAAGCGTAGTCGATGTGACGTGCACCATAGTGCAGGGGGCGGTACGTTGCGTTGATGATGATCTGCGGCCGGTGCGACGAGGAGTCCAGGTGAGCGAGACCGATGGCGGAGCGGGCACCGGGCGGACGATCGTGTTCATCCACGGGTTGTGGCTGACGTCGGCGAGCTGGCAGCCGTGGATCGACCGGTTCGCCGCACGTGGGCATCGGGGAATAGCACCGGAATGGCCGGGGATGGACCGGCCGCTCGACGAGCTGCGGGCCGCGCCGCGCGCCGAGAGCCGCGTCGGCATCACCGAGGTGACGGACAGCTACGCCGCGGTGATCGCGAGCCTGCCGGAGGCGCCGATCCTGATCGGGCACTCGTTCGGCGGGCTGATCGTGCAGATGCTGCTCGACCGGGGGGTGGGGGAGGCGGGCATCGCGCTGTCACCCGCGCCGGTCAGGGGTGTTCTGCGGCTGCCACCGGCCACGCTGCGGACGTCCTCGCCGGTGCTGTCGAAGCCGGCGACCCGTCATCAGCTGGTCGGGCTGACCAAGGCCCAGTGGTTCTACTCATTCGGCAACACGCTGACCCGCGCCGAGTCGGACGAACTTCACGCGCGGCTGCACGCGCCGACACCGGGCCGACCGCTGTGGCAGGCCGCGTTCGCGAACCTCAACCCGAAGGCGGTGAGCCGTGTCGATTTCGGCAAGGTCGACCGCGCCCCGCTGCTGATCATCGGCGCCGACGCCGACCACACCGTGCCCGCTTCCGTCAGCCGGGAGGCGTACCAGCGGCAGCGGAGGTCCGGGGCGATCACCGCGTACCACGAGTCTCCGGGCCGCCCGCATCTGACGGCCGTCGTCCCTGGCTGGGAGGCCGTCGCCGACTTCGCCCTCGACTGGGCACTCGCCCCCCGTTCCGGCGAGATCTGACACCGGTTGGGCGCAAGGCCCGCCAGAGACCGACGGACGGTCGGCCTGGGAAGGCCGTAAGGCCGTGAGACCTCAGGCCGGCAAGCCGTCAGGGCGGGAGGACGGTCAGGCCGGGGAGAAGTGCACGGGCAGGGCGGACAGGCCGCGGATCCACGGTGACGGGCGCCAGACCAGCGCGTCGGGGGAGACGGCCAGCGTCGCGTCCGGGAGCCGGTCGAGCAGCACTTCGACGGCGGTCCGGGCGATCGTCTCGCCGATCTCCTGCGCGGGGTACGGGCAGCGGTGCTCGCCGTGGCCGAACGCCATGTGCGCGTGGTTGCCGCCGGGGCCCTCGAAGGAGTCGGGGCGGACCTGGGGGTCGTTGTTCGCCGCGGTGAAGCTGAGCACGAGCAGGTCACCGGCCTGGACGTGCTGGCCGGCGAGCTGGGTGGAGCGCACCGCCCAGCGGCCGGCGATGTTCTGCAGTGGGGCGTCCTCCCACAGCACCTCGTTGAGCGCCTGGCCGACGCTGCGCCGTCCGCCGGACAGGGTGATGGCGAAGCGGGTGTCGGTGAGCATGAGGCGCAGGGTGTTGCCGATCCAGTCGGTCGTCGGCTGCTGGCCGTACCCGACGATCGCCAGCAGGTCCCAGTGCGCCTCCTCGTCGGTCAGCTTGCCCGGATGGGCGAGCAGCGCCGACGGGATGTCCGGCGCGGGGTTGTCCTTGCGCGCCGCGAGCGCCTCGCCGATCATCGTCGCGAACCGGACCTGCGCCTCGACCGCCTCGGGACCGGCGGCGTTCGCCGAGGTGTTGAGGGTGCGCAGCAGATCCGGCAGTACGGACTCGGCCACCCCCGCCATCCGGCCGATGACGAGGATCGGCAACGCCTGGGCGTAGTCGGCGACGAGGTCCGCCTCGCCTCGCCCCGCGAAGCCGTCGATCAGCTGGTCGCAGACCCGCTCGCACAGCATCCGCAGCTCGAACAGGTCCACCTCGCCGAGCACGTCGTTGACGATGGTCGAGCGCCGCTCGTAGGCGGAGCCCTCCAGATGCGCCAGGTAGGGCTGTGGCTGGACGAGGGTGCGCAGCGGCCAGTCCGCCGGAACCTGGTCCCACAGGCGCCAGCGGCTCGGGTCGCGGCCGAACAGCTCCGGATTGCTGGTGACGTAGTGCAGTTCGCGGTAGCCGAGGACAAGCCAGGCGGGCAGGTCGCCGTCGAGCAGGATCGGCGCGACCGGACCGTGCGCCCGGCGCATCTCCCGGAACACCTGGGCGGGGTTGCGCTGGAAGCGCGGGCCGTACAGCCGGATGGCGGCGGGACGCGCCGCGGCGTCGGCCGTCGCCGAACCGGCCATCGCCGAGCCTGCGGTCCCGGCCGCGGCCCAGGGGCCGACACGATCGTGATGCGGATGGGTCACGGCGACGTCTCCTGGGCGGTGGACAGGGTGTACAGGTGGTTGACCAGCGAGATGAGCACCGACTTGCTGGACGAGCGATGCCGGGCGTCGCAGTCGACGAGCGGAATGTCGTCCGACAACGACAGGGCGTCGCGCAGCTGCGGCAGCGTGTGCTCCGGCTCGCCGAAATTGTTGCGGGCCACGATGAACGGCATCCCGTGGTGCTCCAGCCGGTCGATCGCGTACCACGAGTCGGCGACGCGCCGGGTGTCGACGAGGACGACCGCGCCCAACGTCCCCGCGAACAGCCGATCCCACAGGAACCAGAACCGTTCCTGCCCAGGGGCGCCGAACAGGTAGAGCACCATCCGCTCGTTGAGGGTGATCCGGCCGAAGTCGAACGCGACCGTGGTGGTGTTCTTCTCCCGCACGCCGCCGGTGTCGTCGATGCCGATGCCGGCGCCGGTCATCGTCTCCTCGGTGCTCAGCGGCCGGATCTCGCTGACCGCGCGGACCATCGTCGTCTTGCCGACGCCGAAGCCGCCGACGATCACGATCTTCAGCGCGTCGGTGATGCTGTCGGCGAGGGGCAGGCTCGCGCGTGGCGGAGCCGGGCTGAGGAGCTGTCCGCCGCCGAGCTGTCCGCCGGCGAGCTCAGAGCTTCTTGAGTCCAACGAGCACCTGCTTCAGGATCTCCGGACGGGGCAGTGGGGTCTTGACGGCGGCGCTGGAGGGATGACGTGCCGACACGCGGCCGGTGTCGTGCAGGTCGCAGAGCAGGATCTTCACGACGCTCACCGGCAGCCGAAGCTCGGAGGCGATCTCCACGAGGGCCGTCGGGGTGCGGCACATCCGCAGGATCGCCGCCAGCTCCGACTGCATGCCCGGCGCCGGCTCGCTCTCACTGACGATCAGGGTCACCAGGTCGAAGGCGTTCTCGTCGGCGCGGGACCGGCCGGCCGTGACGGTGTACAGCCGGTCCGGGTTCTCCCCGTCGATCGCCTCCCGGATCACGAGGCCGCGAATCCGGAGACAGCCGCGCGCGGCGGCGCGGAGAGATAGTCGCCGATCTGCTCCACCAACTCGTTCATGTTGTGCCCGATGACGCCGGCGTCCGCGTCGTCGGTGGCCACGACCGCGAGGTGCGCGCCCTCGCCGGCCTCGATGATGAACAGCAGCCCGCCGTGGAACTCGGTCATGGACTGCCGCACGCCGCCCGAGCCGTCACCGAACTCGATGGACGCGCCGTGCGCGAGGCTCTGGATCCCGGAGGCGATCGCGGCGAGCTGGTCCGCCTGGTCGATGCTGAGGCCGGAGCTGTGGCAGAGCTTGAGTCCGTCCTTGGAGAGGACCAGGGCATGACGGCTCCCCGGGGTGCGCTCCAGCAGGTTCTCCAGCAGCCAGTCGAGGTCGCGGGTTCTCGCGTTCATGAAAAGTCTCCGGCAGATGCGTAGGTGCTGGTCAGATGGTGCCGTTTCCCCAGATGCGCCTGCCCTCGGCCGGCGTCGCGGAGGTGTCGGTGGGACCTGCCGGGCCGGCGGGACCCGCCGGCGCCGTGGAGTCCCTCGGGTCGCCGGGGCCGGCGGCGTCACCACCGTGCCGGGGGCCGAACCAGGCCTGCCGCTCCGATTCGGCGTCGCCGTCGCGGGGGCGCGGCTGCAGCCCCGCCACCTGCGGCGGCAGTCCCGCCAGGCCCAGGTCCGCCACGCGCCGCGGCAGCGAACCGGGCCTGTCCGACGCCTCCCCGGTCGAAGCACCCTGTGCGTCGGTCGGCGTGGGCGGCTGGGCTGGTCCGCCGGGCGGTACGGGCACCGTGCGGACCTGCTCGGCCGACGTGTGCGCCGGATCCGTGTCGACGGACTGGGCGGTGTCCGCGCCGACTGGACGGCTGGTGTCGGTGCCGGCGGGGCGGCCGGTGTCCGCGTCGGACGGCCGGCCGGGGCGGGCGTCAGCCGGGCGGGTGGCCGCAGCGGGCGATGGCCCGGCAGGCGTTCCCACGGCAGGCGTTCCCACGGCAGGCGTTCCCACGGCGGGATCCTGCGGCCGGCCACCGCCGCGCGTCGCCCGCCGAAAGGCCCCGAACCGCGCGCCCGGGTCCGTGGCCGCCGGCGAGGTCGCTCGCGGCGCGCCCGAGCCCGCGCTGCCCGGCCGCGCCAGGCCCAGAGCGGACGAGCGTCGGGGAGGGAAAGAGTGTCTGCTAGCGGGTGGGG